>NZ_JABXJH010000054.1:0-28413 GCF_013373675.1 Bacteroides sp. L10-4 | reverse complement strand
GGCATAGAGTTGAGTATTATTTTGTTTGACCACTTTAAAGATACTCATTTTCTGCGATATACAGAAAACTCTATGCCTTCTTTTATACCCTCTTATAAACTTTCATGCTGACTTGCGAAACTTAAATAAATAATAATTTAGTTGATAGTTAGGCTGTGTAAAGTTGACGTTTGGAACTGTAAGGTTCTGCTTTAGCTTTCCAGAGTAGGCTTTCAACTTTCAATTTTCAACTATTATGTCAAACAGAAGAGATTTCCTGAAAACCGCCGCTTTTGCCGCAATCGGCTCAGGCATGGCAATCAGTCATGTATTTGCCGGAGGAAATGGTGCTCCTTCCTTGTTCAACGTGAACAGCAGGGCAGGTGTAACACCCAAGATGAAATTGCGTTTCTTCCCGTATGAACTGAAATTGCGCCATGTCTTTACAGTGGCCACCCATTCGCGTACTACCACTCCCGACGTTCAGGTCGAGATAGAATATGACGGTATTATCGGTTATGGTGAAGCCTCCATGCCCCCGTACCTGCAACACGAACTAGGCACAATGGACAGTGTATTGGCTTTTCTGAAGAAGGTACAGGATGTCATCGGCCAATTCTCAGACCCTTTTCAGTTGGAAGATATACTGGCTTATATAGACAGTCTCTCGGCAGGGGATTCTGCTGCTAAAACCGCTGTGGATATCGCCTTGCACGACCTTGTGGGCAAGCTGCTGCAAGCTCCCTGGTATAAGATATGGGGGTTGGACAAGGAGAAGACTCCCTCTACAACCTTCACCATCGGCATTGATACGGCCGACGTGGTGCGTGAAAAGACGAAAGAGTGTGCCGACCGGTTCAATATCCTTAAAGTGAAGCTGGGGCGGGAGAACGACAAGGAAATGATAGAGACAATCCGTTCAGTGACAGACCTTCCGATTGCCATTGATGCCAATCAAGGCTGGAAAGACAAACATCATGCGCTCGATATGATACATTGGCTGCACGAAAAAGGAATTGTCATGATAGAGCAACCGATGCCCAAGGAACAACTGGACGATATTGCATGGGTCACCCAGCAAAGCCCGTTGCCCATATTTGCCGATGAGTCCATCCAGCGTCTGAAGGATGTGGCAGATTTGAAGGGGGCCTTTACGGGCATCAACATCAAGTTGATGAAGTGTACCGGCATGCGCGAAGCCTGGAAGATGGTGACTTTGGCACGTGCATTGGACATGAAAGTGATGGTGGGTTGTATGACCGAGACCTCTTGTGCCATTACCGCTGCCTCCCAATTCTCTCCGGCGGTGGACTTTGCCGACTTGGACGGCAGCCTGCTGATAGCGAACGACCGTTTCAAAGGTATGGAAGTTGTGAAAGGTAAGATAACGTTGCCTGATTTGCCGGGTATTGGAGTGGTGAAGTCATGAGAAAGCTATTGTATACCGTTGCTCTGTTTGTGATGGCTTCTGCATGCAGCACGAAGCCCGAGAGCAAGCCCTATAATTGGGAGGACGACCTGCACCAACGTCTGCTTACTGATTTCTGTATGACGGAATTCCAGGTGAAGGACTATATCCGCAAGTATATTCCCGACGTGACCGATGAGCAGATGCGTCAGTGGGAAGCCTCCAAAGCTTTGGAGTGCATGGTGCTGGATGGAGAGAAACGCTATTTCCGCAATGCCGGGCCTAACCTGTTTCGTGTGGACTCCACTTGCTATGACATCAAGATGGCCAAGGAAGGCACTTCGCCAAGTGGCAGCGAGAAAGTGAATATGGAGAACCTGCCCGAAATTATTTCTGCTGTGAAGAAGGAGGGCGAGGTCATTGTTGCGCCTAAGCGCATGCGCGTTACCTACACGTTGACCGTGGATACCAATGCCGTGCCTGCCGGGAAAATCATCCGTTGCTGGTTGCCCTATCCCCGTCAGGACCAGGCCCGGCAGCAGGATGTGAAATTCATTTCGGCCAGCGAACCGCAGTACACCTTTTCCTCGCCCGAGTGTCGTCACAGCACATTGTACATGGAGAAACGCGCTGTCGAAGGCGAGCCGACCGTATTCTCCGAAACCTTTGAGTTTACTGCCAACGGTGAATGGCATAATCTGAAGCCTGACGACGTGCACCCCTATGATACGACGACCTCCCTTTATAAGGAATATACTGCCGAGCGTGAGAAGCATATCGTCTTTTCTCCGCGCTTGCGCGAACTTGCTGCCAAATTGACAGCTGGTGAATCCAATCCCTACCTGAAGGCAAAACGCATCTTCCGGTGGGTGAATGACAACTTCCCGTGGGCCTCTGCACGCGAATATTCCACCATTGAGAATATCCCGGAATATGTATTGGACAACCGTCACGGAGACTGCGGCCAAGTCAGTCTACTGTTTATTACGCTTTGCCGCATCAGTGGCATTCCCGCACATTTCCAGAGCGGCTTCATGATGCATCCCCGCGCGTGGAATCTGCACGATTGGGCGGAAATCTACTTTGAAGGTGTGGGTTGGGTGCCCGTCGACCAGTCATTCGGCATTCCTGCCTTTGCCCGCAATGCCGACGAGGAATATTTCTTCCTGGGAGGTATTGACTCTTGGCGCATGATTGTGAACACCGATTACGGCATGCCGTTACAGCCCGAAAAACAGTATCCCCGTAGCGAGACGGTCGACTTCCAGCGTGGCGAGGTGGAGTGGGAGGGAGGCAACCTCTACTTTCCGCAATGGGACTACCACATGGATATTGATTACTTGAATTATTGAGGCAATATCTGCCCTCTAAAAACAGATGATGCGTTCAACCCGAACGCATCATCTGTTTGGCATAGACGCATCATCTGTTTACCCCCAATACATCATCCGTTTCGGACGAAACGGATGATGCGTCTTTTTATGCCCTATCTGTCAGTTCTTTAACAGTCGGCAATCGTACATAAATGCTAATTTGTCAGTCTTTGCCGTTAACCGCTGTTAAGCCCTAAATATTCTCTGTTAAAAGAGAACAAAAAAGAGCGACAAGCGGAATAACTGAACGTTTTTTGTCGTTATTTTAACGTCGTAATGTTAAACAAAACTCAGATATTAACAATTTAAATAATAGGAAAAATAGTATGAAACAGACAACAAAAAACATCCTTGGAGTTGCAGCTATCGTGCTCCTGAGCTCTGGAGTGGCTGGATTGACCACTTATAAAATGCTGAATAAGGAAAAGCCTGCCGCATTCAGCGAGTTGTTTCAGCAGAACCCGAATAATCTGCTGCCGGCAGCTTTTCATGCAACGGATGCCCAGCCTGTGGATTTGACACAAGCAGCGGAGAGCTCGCTCCATGCTGTAGTGCATATACGTGCCACTCAGCTGAGTAAGACTCAGACGGTGCAAGAACAGCCGGATATTTTTGACTTCTTCTTTGGAGACGGTCGTGGACGCCAGCGCCAGATACAGACCCAGCCGCGTGTAGGTTTCGGTTCGGGTGTCATCATATCCAAAGACGGATATATTGTGACGAATAATCACGTGGTGGAAGGTGCTGATGAAATCACCGTGAAACTGAATGACGACCGTGAGCTGAAGGGACGCATCATCGGTACTGACCCCAGCACGGACTTAGCATTGATTAAGATTGAAGGGGATGATTTCCCGACAATTCCGGTTGGTGACTCCGACCAGTTGAAGGTGGGAGAATGGGTATTGGCTGTAGGCAACCCCTTCAACCTGAACTCTACCGTAACAGCCGGTATCGTCAGTGCAAAAGCCCGCTCCATTGGCTCTTCCACCTCCAACGGGCAAGCTGCAAACATTCAGTCCTTCATTCAGACCGATGCTGCCATCAACCAAGGTAATAGTGGTGGTGCGTTGGTGAATGCCAAAGGCGAGCTGGTTGGCATCAATGCCATGCTCTACTCACCCACGGGTGCTTATTCCGGTTATGGTTTTGCCATTCCTACCAGCATTATGACAAAGGTGGTAGCCGACTTGAAACAGTTTGGTACCGTGCAGCGCGCTCTCCTTGGCATTAAGGGTAGTGATTTGAGCACAGACTTGCAGATGGACGAACGCTGGACTGAAGAGCTGAAGAAGAAGGCCGACGAACTTGGCGTGAAAGAGGGTGTCTATGTGGCCGAAGTTGTTGAAGGTGGTTCCGCTGCCGGCGTCTTGAAGGAAAACGATGTAATCATAGCATTGAATGGCAAGAAGATTCACAAGTTCTCGGATTTGCAGGAAATGCTGGCAAAACACCGTCCGGGCGACAAGGTGAAGGTAACGGTGGTTCGTGACAAGAAGGAAAAGGTATTCGAAATCACGCTGAAGAATGAGCAAGGCACTACGAAGGTAGTGAAGGATGCCGGAATGGAAATCCTGGGTGCAGCCTTTAAGCCCGTGTCTTCCGAGCTGAAAAAGCAGTTGAACCTGGGTTACGGGTTGGAAGTTACCGGTGTTACCAATGGCAAGATGGCCGATGCTGGTATCCGTAAGGGATTCATCATTCTGAAGGCCAACGGAGTGTCGATGAAGACGGTGGATGATTTGGAAAAGGCGATGAAAGAGGCAAGAAAGTCTCCTGAACAAGGTTTGTTCATCACCGGTATGTTCCCGTCAGGAAAGCGTGCAATGTATGCCGTTGATTTGACCCAAGAATAAAGAATAGGGATAGTTTGGTAAGAAGATTGTAATATTAGCTAACAATAGCGAAAAAGGGGGTGCCGGTACAATACATACCGGCATTCTTTTTGTTATATAGGATAAGATATAAATAAGGTGAAAAAGTTAGGATGAAATTATTGTAACAAAATAATTTGTCGTACCTTTGCAACCCAAATCTGTATTATAAGAATGAGACAACTTAAAATTACCAAAAGTATCACTAACAGAGAGAGCGCTTCTCTTGATAAGTATTTGCAGGAAATCGGTCGCGAGGACCTCATTACTGTTGAAGAGGAAGTGGAGCTCGCTCAGCGCATCCGCAAGGGTGACCGTGTTGCATTGGAGAAATTGACACGTGCCAATCTGCGTTTCGTTGTATCTGTGGCCAAGCAGTACCAGAACCAAGGTTTGAGCTTGCCCGACTTGATTAACGAAGGCAATTTAGGACTGATTAAGGCCGCCGAAAAGTTCGATGAAACACGTGGTTTCAAGTTCATCAGTTATGCAGTATGGTGGATACGTCAGTCCATTCTGCAGGCTTTGGCAGAGCAGTCGCGTATTGTGCGTCTTCCGTTGAACCAGGTGGGTTCGCTGAATAAAATCAGCAAGGCCTTCTCCAAGTTCGAGCAGGAAAACGAACGTCGTCCGTCTCCCGAAGAGCTTGCCGATGAATTGGAAATCCCTGTTGACAAAATCTCTGATACACTGAAGGTGTCCGGCCGTCATATCTCGGTAGATGCACCTTTCGTAGAGGGAGAGGACAACAGCTTGCTCGATGTGTTGGTCAACGACGACTCCCCTATGGCCGACCGCTCTTTGGTGAACGAGTCTCTTGCGAGGGAAATTGATAGAGCTCTTTCTACGTTAACCGATAGGGAAAAAGAAATCATACAGATGTTTTTCGGTATCGGACAGCAGGAAATGACATTAGAAGAAATCGGCGACAAATTCGGCTTGACCCGTGAGCGTGTGCGTCAGATTAAGGAAAAAGCAATCAGAAGATTAAGACAAAGTAATCGTAGTAAATTGCTCAAATCTTATTTGGGATAAATAAGAAATATCAGTTTCCGACAAATAGAAGGAATTAAAAACCGTACGTCTTTAGTAGGCGTGCGGTTTTTTTTATATCTTTGTCCCATTGATAATTCATAACTTATAACTCATAACTCAATGAAATACGTTCGTATACTTTGTGCCGTAGCTTTGGTTTTTGCGTTGTGTTCGGCTTTTACAATGAAAGATAAGGAAAAGGCTGTATATGCTTTTGGGGTGGCGGCTTCTTTCAATGATTCCATCGTATATTATACAGACATCCAGGTATTGGACAGCGTAGAGCTGGATAAGAATGGATTCTTGCCCAAGCGTGATTTATACACTTACCAGCTTAAGAACTATCTGGAGTACAATCTGAAGAAACCTGATTATACTTGCATGATTTATTTCTCTGAAAACAAGAAAAAGTTGGAAAAAGAGGCTGTAAAGGTAAAAGGCAAGTATAAGAAGAGTAAGAATATGGTTTTGCAGGTAGTGAAGCCCGAGGCTTTTGCATTTACAAAACCGCATGAATAATTTAGGGGATATACATATGATGAAATCCAGACTCTTTCTACTATTGTGGATGTGCTGCTCGGTTTTGCTGACAGCATGCGAAAACGAGGATCCCATACCGGAACCTCCCGTTGCTGGTAGCCGCACGGTACTGGCCTATCTGGCTTCGGATAATAGTTTGTCCGACTTTGCACTGGCAGATTTGGAGGAGATGAGGTTGGGTATGGAGAAAGTGAGCGCTAACAACGTGCATTTGCTGGTATATATAGATTCCAATTCTTCACCGCGTCTTATTGAACTAAAAAATGAGGGCGGGAAGTTGATTGAAACTACAGTAAAGACCTACGACTCCCGCAACTCCGTAGGTGTGGCTGAGACACTGGAAGTGTTTGATGACGTCTTTAAAAACTCTGACTACAGAGCCGAAAGCTATGGTCTGATTTATTGGTCGCATGGAGATGGTTGGATTCCTAATCCGCTTCCTTCTACCAAATGGGTGGGGCAAGACACAGGTTCTGGCACTCATTACATGAATATTGAAGATTTGGTTACAATATTGTCTGCTGATGCTGTTCCTCATTTTGATTTTGTCTTGTTCGATGCCTGCTTTATGCAGTCCATCGAAGTGGCTTATGCCTTGCGCAGCTTTACCGATTACTACATTGGCTCGCCCACGGAAATTCCCGGACCGGGTGCACGCTATGATGTGCTTGTTCCTGCACTGTTCTCGGATGGTGAAGTGGCATTGAAGGTAGCTGCCGCTTATTACACCCCCTACAAAGAAATTTATTTGGGACAATGGATTCAGAATGACCCTTGGAATGCTGGTGTATCTGTTTGCGTGTTAAAAAGTTCAGAACTGGAACCCTTAGCAAGCATCACCAAGCAAGTCTTGTCCGATAATACCGATAGCGACGAGCTACGTTCCATCGTCTTTGATTACGATCAACGCTCAATGCATGTCGGTTATTACGATTTTGTGGAACTGATGCAGCAGCTGACGGATGCTTCCGGATTTGCTGCTTGGAAACAGGCATATGATCTTGCTGTTCCCTATTGGCAGACTACTCCTAAGAATTGTTCTGGTTCTACCGGTATGTTCTCTATGGAAGGTTCCAGCGGTGTTTCCCATTACATCCCTTCATCTTCCCACCAGTCGGCTGCAGTCGCTTATCGTTCCACAGAGTGGTATAAATCTGCCGGCTTCTCCAATCTTGGTTGGTAACTTATAGAAAATTTGTATACAGAACGGATTATTATAGGTGTAACAACTTGTAATAATCCTTTTTTTATGTCCGTTCTCATTAAAAATAAGTCTATTAATGATATTTTCCTTTGGAAATTATGTTTTGTCGAAAATAATTCCTTTCTTTGCATCGTCAAACTTAAAAACAAAGAATATGAAATACGTAATCATTGGCGGTGTAGCAGGTGGAGCCACGGCAGCCGCCCGACTGAGAAGAGTGGACGAAATGGCTGATATCCTTTTATTGGAGAAAGGCCCTTATATCTCGTATGCTAATTGTGGTTTACCTTATTATATAGGCGGAGTGATAGCAGAGCGTGAGAAGTTGCTGGTGCAGACGCCCGAATCTTTCGGCAAGCGTTTCCGCATTGATGTGCGCGTGCAGAATGAAGTAATTGCCATTCGTCCCCAAAACAAGACCATTACCATACGCAATGCTGAAGGCAAGGAGTACGACGAAAGCTATGACAAACTTTTGCTTTCTCCCGGTGCCAACCCTGTGAAGCCTCCTTTGGAAGGAATCGATTCCGAAGGCATCTTCACATTGCGCAATGTAGAAGATACCGACCATATCAAGGCTTATATCTCGGACAAGCAGGTGAAGCGCGCCGTGGTTGTAGGTGCCGGTTTCATTGGATTAGAGATGGCAGAGAATCTGCATCACGCCGGTGTTCATGTGTCTGTAGTTGAAATGGGTAATCAGGTGATGGCGCCTATTGATTTCTCCATGGCGGCACCCATCCATCAACATCTGTTGCAGAAAGGCGTCTCCCTCTATCTGGAAGAAGGCGTAACCCATTTCAAGCGTACGGACAATGGAATCACTGTATTCCTGAAAAGCGGAAAGACCATTCTTGCCGATATGGTGCTGCTCTCCATCGGTGTGCGTCCTGCCACTGTATTGGCGCAACAAGCCGGCTTGAAGCTGGGCGAAATGGGCGGTATCTGGGTAGACGAACACTTGGAGACTTCCGAAAAAGATATCTATGCCGTGGGCGATGCCATCGAATACCCCCATCCGCTGACCGGAAAGCCCTGGCTCAATTACCTGGCAAATCCTGCCAACCGCCAGGGACGTATCGTTGCTGATAATATGGTGTTCGGCAATACCGTCTCTTACGAAGGAGCTATCGGCACCTCCATTGCCAAAGTATTCGACATGACGGTAGCCTCTACGGGTCTTGCAGCCAAACGCTTGAAGCAGTGGGGAATGGAATACCAAAGTTCGGTAACTCACTCGGCGTCTCACGCCGGTTACTATCCGGATGCCCTGCCTTTGACTTTGAAACTGACTTTTCATCCCAAAACCGGTAAACTCTATGGTGCGCAATGTATCGGTTACGAGGGAGTGGACAAGCGAATCGACCAGATAGCCGGACTCATCAAGCGGGGTGGCACAGTCTACGATTTGATGGAGACGGAGCACACGTATGCACCTCCTTTCTCCTCGGCCAAAGATCCCATCGCCATTGGCGGATATGCAGCATCGAACATTATCAGCGGTGCCATGCCCGTCATCTCTTGGCGCGAGTTGGTGGAAGAGAAGGATAAAGTGATGCTGATAGACACCCGTACGCCCGAGGAGTTCTCTTTCGGCACCATTCCGGGGGCTGTCAATATTCCATTGGACGAAATACGCGGGCATTTGGCAGAGATACCTACAGACAAGCCGGTAGTCCTTTTCTGCGCTGTGGGTCTGCGCGGTTATCTGTCCCTGCGCATCCTGATGGGACGCGGTTATCGCAATGTGTGCAATCTGATAGGTGGTTATAAGACTTATTCTACGGCAACAGCGCCTCTGCCGTCTCCATCTGTTCCGGCGGGCGGTGGCTCTTCTTCTGCTTCTTCGGTCGCCTCTGCTGACGACGGTGCTCCTGCAGCGGCATCTACCTCCAAAAAGGAACCGTTGAAGATAAACGCTTGCGGCTTGCAATGTCCGGGCCCCATCATGCAGGTGAAGAAGGCGATGGACAGCATTGCTGCGGGTAAGCGTGTGGAGATTGTGGCTACCGATGCCGGTTTTGCCCGCGACGCTTCTGCATGGTGCGATACGACGGGAAATAAATTGATAGAGACGTATGACGAGAAGGGACGCTATACGGTAGTCATCGAGAAAGGCGCTCCGGCTTGCGCATCCGTTTCCAACACTCCCGTAGCTGGGGGTAGGGGAAAGACGCTGATTTTGTTCAGTGACGACCTGGACAAAGCGCTGGCAACCTTCGTACTGGCAAACGGAGCAGCGGCAACGGGACAGAAAGTAACCATTTTCTTCACCTTCTGGGGGCTGAACGTCTTGAAGAAAGTGCAGAAACCCAGTGTGCAGAAAGACTTCTTCGGCAAGATGTTCGGCATGATGCTGCCGTCCAGCTCTTTGAAACTGAAGTTGTCGCAGATGAATATGTTTGGCATGGGCAGCCGCATGATGCGCTTCCTGATGAAGCGCAAGGGAGTGGATTCTTTGGAGTCGTTGCGCTCGCAGGCATTGGCGCAGGGAGTGGAATTCATCGCTTGCCAGATGTCTATGGATATGATGGGCATCCAACAAAAAGAACTTCTGGATGAAGTAACTATCGGTGGCGTGGCTACCTATATGGAACGTGCGGACAAGTCAAATGTGAACTTATTTATATAGGAGGACGAGATATGGAGACTTTATGTAAAATCCGTGATGTTTATCGGGCTATTTCCGAGTTCGAGGTGCAGTTTGCGCAGATGTACGATTTATCGCTGAATGAAGGAATGCTGTTGTGCACGTTGCTCAATACTCCTAAGCTGACCTCCAGTGAGATAGCCGAGGCGCTGGGTTTGTCTGCCTCCAACACTTCAAAGGTCATTCGCTCTGTCGAGGGAAAGAAGCTCATTACCCGTCTGATAGGTAAGGAGGATAAGCGCCAGATGCGTTTTTCTCTTACGACAGAAGGCAAGAACCGGATTTCGGATATTAAGAATGCTACTTTCGAATTGTCGGGGTTGTTGCAGCAGGTGGTCAGCCTCGTATAGTTTTGTGTAAAAGCGGATTAATATCGTGTTTGCAGGAAGTTAATATCCTGCGGACACGATATTTGTTTCTTGTATGACACGTTGTTAATTTCTTGTATGACATGTTATAAATATCGTGTATTGCACGCTATTTATACTCAGTCGTATTTTCGTAAAGGAACACAAGCTTGATACCAAAGAAATAAATTGAAACTTCCTATGTCAATTGCTCAATATTGTTTTACTTTGCTCTTAAATAGTAAGCAATACAGCAATCGATATGCAGAAATTATTGTCTTTGCCGCCTAATCTGGTGTCGGCATTCTATGAACTGGAAAATGTAGACCGTACGGAATGGTTTTGTACTTCCGACCCGGTGGAAATGAAACTTGGCTCGGGTGGGGGAACTACCTGGCTCTTGAGAGAATGGCAGAAGGAACGGGATAGGAAGTATTTGGCGGAGGAACGTATTCCAACAGAAAAGTGCATTCCAACAGAGAAAAGCCTTCCAGCAGAGAAGCGTATTCTGCTGCATGCCGGAGGACAAAGCCGTCGTTTACCGGGATATGCACCGTCGGGCAAGATATTGACCCCAATTCCGGTGTTTCGCTGGGCGCGTGGACAAAAACTGGGACAGAATTTATTATCCCTTCAACTCCCGCTTTACGAAAAGATTATGGAGCAGGCTCCCGAAAGGCTGCATACGCTGATTGCCAGCGGTGATGTGTATATCCGTGCGGAAAAGCCGCTTCAAGAGATTCCCGATGCAGATGTGGTGTGCTATGGACTGTGGGTAGACCCGTTGCTTGCCACACATCATGGTGTGTTTGTCTCAGACCGGAATCGGCCGGAATCCTTGGACTTCATGCTTCAGAAACCCTCTCTGGAAGAATTGGAAAACCTATCCAAAACACATCTCTTTTTAATGGATATCGGCATCTGGTTATTGAGCGACCGGGCCGTTGACCTGCTGATGAAACGTTCGCAGAAGGCAGATGGGGCTTTGGACGCGGATGCGCCATATTCCGACTTGAAATACTACGACTTGTATGCTGACTTCGGCTTGTCTTTAGGAAATCATCCCCGTATTGAGGACGAAGAACTGAACAGCCTCTCTGTCGCCATATTACCTTTGCCTGGAGGCGAATTCTACCATTATGGAACAAGCCGCGAACTGTTGTCTTCAACCGTTACCTTACAGAATAAGGTCTACGACCAGCGCCGGATTATGCACCGGAAGTTGAAGCCCAATCCGGCCATCTTTGTACAGAATGCGGAAGTGCATGTCCCCCTTGCTTCGAAGAACGACAGCCTTTGGATTGAAAACAGCTTTGTTGGAGCTTCTTGGCGGCTGGGGGCACGGCAGATTATCACGGGTGTTCCCAAGAATGACTGGATGCTGACCATTCCGGACGGTATATGTATTGATATAGTTCCGCTTGCCGACCATCGCTGGGCAGTACGCCCCTATGGTTTTGACGATACTTTTAAGGGGGATATTCGGGATGAAAAGACACTGTTCCTTGGGATGTCGTTTTCGGAATGGCTGGCCGAACGGGGATTGGTGTCGGAAGACATCACCGGCAGAAAAGATGACCTGCAGGCTGCTGCCATCTTTCCGGTTGTGAAAGATAAAGAGCGGATGGGGACGGTACTTCGATGGATGGTTTCCGAACCGGGCTTGACGGAAGGAAAGGCTGTCTGGCTGGAGAGTCATCGGTTGTCTGCCGACGAAATTTCAGCACAAGCCGACTTGCGTCTGCTGTATGCACAGCGGGAGAGTTTCTGCAAAGGAAACTGGGAAGTGCTGGCACGCAACCATGCAAAGAGTGTATTCTATCAACTCGACTTGATGGATGTGGCCGGTGAATTCCATAAATTCGGCATCGACAAGCCGGAAGTATTACCGACAGACGCTCCGCTGATGCAGCGTATCCATAACCGGATGTTGCGCGCACAGATTGAGAAGCTGGACGGAAGGGACTTCAAGGCAGACGAGCAGGCCGCATTCGGCTTGTTGCGCGAAGGACTGCTGACTGATTTGTATGAACGCAAGAGCAGTCCCCGCCTGAATGTGTATAGTGACCAGATAGTATGGGGGCGTAGCCCCGTACGCATAGATATGGCGGGAGGATGGACAGACACTCCGCCTTACTCCTTGTTTGCCGGTGGGAATGTGGTGAATATTGCCATTGAACTGAACGGGCAGCCGCCTTTACAAGTGTACATCAAACCTTGCGCGGAGCATCGCATCGTGTTGCGCTCCATTGATATGGGAGCCATGGAGGTGGTGAATACTTTTGAGGAATTGCAATCCTATTGCACGATAGGTTCCCCCTTTTCCATTCCCAAAGCAGCATTGGCGTTGGCCGGGTTTGTTCCGGCTTTTTCGGAAACGGTTTATCCATCGCTGGAAAAACAACTGGAAGCCTTTGGCACAGGTATAGAGATTACATTGCTTTCCGCCATACCTGCAGGTTCCGGTCTGGGCACAAGTTCCATTTTGGCTTCTACTGTCTTGGGCTCATTGAGTGACTTTTGCGGACTGATGTGGGATAAGAACGAAATATGCCGCCGCACGCTTGCCTTGGAACAGTTGCTGACGACCGGCGGCGGTTGGCAAGACCAATATGGTGGAGTGTTGCAAGGCATCAAACTGTTGCAGACGGAGGCTGGATTTGCTCAGCAACCATTGGTGCGCTGGCTGCCCGAGCATTTGTTTGCCCATCCGGAATACCGCGATTGTCATCTGCTGTATTACACGGGCATCACACGCACAGCCAAGGGCATTCTTGCAGAAATAGTGCGTTCTATGTTCCTCAACTCCTCCCTGCACCTGGGATTACTGGAAGAGATGAAAGCACATGCCTTGGGTATGGCCGAAGCCGTTCAACGGAATGACTTCAAGGGTTTCGGAACACTGGTAGGCAAGACATGGATGCAGAAGAAGGCACTGGACAGTGGAACAAATCCTCCTGCCATAGAGGACATTATCCGTCAGATAAAAGACTATACCTTAGGATATAAACTGCCGGGAGCCGGTGGGGGAGGTTATCTGTATATGGTGGCTAAGGATCCGCAGGCAGCCCTGCGCATCCGTGAGACCTTGACGCTGAATGTACCGAATCCGAGAGCCAGGTTCGTAGAAATGTCACTCTCGGATAAGGGATTCCAGGTGTCGAGAAGCTGAAATTCATTATTCATGGTGATACGGCCCCCCGTTCAGTATGTTCATCGCCCGGTAGAGTTGTTCCACAAAGATGAGGCGTACCATCTGATGGGAAAAGGTCATGCGTGAGAGGGACATTTTCTCGTGTGCCGCCTCGTACACTTTTTGGGAGAATCCGTAAGGGCCTCCGATAATGAATACCAGCCGTTTGTTCACGATATTCATCTTGCGCTTCATATAGTCTGCAAACTCTATGGAGCGCATTTCTTTTCCACCTTCGTCCAACAGTACGACCACATCTCCCGGCTGGAGAGCTTTCAGTATCAGTTCCCCTTCCTTTTCCTTCTGTACTTCCATAGAGAGGCTCTTGGTGTTTTTCAGTTCGGGGATGACCTCCATCTCGAATGAGAGATAGCGCCTGGTGCGTTGCACATAGTCGTTGATGGCTGTGATAAAGTGTTGTTCTACAGTTCGTCCTACGACGAGCAGAGTTGTTTTCATGCTGGTTCTGTTTTGATTAGCGCACAAATTTAGTATTTTTTTATTGTATTTTGAGACAAATGCTTACCTTTGCCTATCATAAATACTTGTGAAAATGAAAAAACGGGTAATCTTTTTGTTGACCGGTCTCTTCATTTGGACGTCTGTGCTGCTGGCCCAGAACGTTCCCGAGGGAGTGATTGGAGCCTTCAAGGAAGGAAACTCTCAGGAGCTCAACAAGTATCTGGGTGAAAAGGTCGATTTAATCATTCAGAATAAGTCGACCCACGCCGACAAGCGGACGGCAGAGGGCACAATGGCTGCTTTCTTCTCCAACCACAAGGTCGGCGGTTTTAATGTGAACCATCAGGGGAAACGTGATGAGTCAGGTTTCGTCATCGGTACCTTGATGACCGCAAATGGAAACTTTCGGGTGAATTGTTTCTTCAGAAAAGTACAGAACAAATATGTCATACATCAAATAAGGATAGATAAAACAGATGAATAAGGAAGAAGAATTGATTGACAGGCTGATAGACCTGGCTTTCGCCGAAGATATAGGCGATGGAGACCATACAACCCTTTCGTGCATTCCTGCTACGGCAATGGGCAAGTCCAAACTGCTGATAAAAGAACCGGGCATACTGGCCGGTATCGAGATAGCCAAGGAGGTGTTCCGTCGTTTCGACCCTACCATGAAGGTGGAAGTGTTTATTAATGACGGTACAGCCGTAAAGCCGGGTGACGTGGCCATGATTGTGGAAGGCAAGATACAGTCGTTGCTGCAAACGGAGCGTCTGATGCTGAACATCATGCAGCGCATGAGTGGCATTGCCACCATGACACACAAGTATGCCGAGCAACTGAAAGGTACGAATACCCGTGTGCTCGATACCCGTAAGACCACTCCGGGCATGCGTATCCTCGAGAAAATGGCGGTAAAAATCGGTGGCGGTGTAAACCACCGTATCGGCTTGTTCGATATGATTTTGCTGAAAGACAACCATGTGGACTTTGCCGGAGGAATCGACAAGGCCATCAACCGTGCGAAGGAATATTGCAAGGAAAGAGGTAAAGACCTCAAGATAGAAATAGAAGTGCGCAACTTCGACGAATTGCAGCAAGTGCTCGACCTAGGCGGCGTAGACCGTATCATGTTCGACAACTTTACGCCGGCAATGACAAAGAAAGCGGTGGAGATGGTAGGTGGCCGCTATGAAACGGAATCTTCCGGCGGCATCACGTTTGATACGCTCCGCGACTATGCTGAATGCGGTGTGGACTTTATTTCAGTAGGAGCTTTGACTCACTCCGTGAAAGGATTGGACATGAGCTTTAAAGCATGTTGACAAAGGCGGAAAGCATTATTGCAGAATAATAAGGAAAGCCTCTCATAAAGAATGCTGCATTACGGCAGACTTATGAGAGGCTTTCTCTTGATAACCAGCAGAGTAATGACTCCTGAAAAAACAGATGGTGTATTGGGGTGAAACAGATGGTCTGTTGGGGACGGATAGATGATGCGTTTGGCTATAACGGATGATGTGTTTCAGAGTAATGGATAATAGCGTAGGAAGATATGAAAAACATAACATGGAATAAAGTAAAAACAACTGTCAAAAATTGGCAAGTGGGAGACTACATCCGGCAGACTTCCATTGTGGTGATTGGTGTACTGATTACCTTTGCCGGTAGTGAGTTGGTTTCTCAAAACTCCGAGAAGAAAGATATTCAAGCCACCATGTCGCTGATTAGGGATGAACTGAAAAGTAACCGGGAAAATTATAAGAGTATCGTTTCAGAGTTTAGAGAGGATGAACGTCTTTCCAGCTTATTGGTGGAGCATGACTTAAAGCATCGGACGATACCGGAAGATTCATTGATACAGTTCCGCTTTCTTATGGGGCATATCCGCAGTTTTTATTATAGTCAGAATGCATTGGATATACTTAAAAACTCCATGTTGATGCAGAAGATTTCAGATAAAGAGCTACTGTTGCAGTTGACCGGAATCTATGAGGTATTGGATGGATTTAGGGCGACTATGAATGGCTATTACGATATGAAGGACGAAGTTATGGTTCCTTTCCATTTGGCATTGACTGACGAACAGACGGACCAGATAAATCGTGGAGGATATGAGGCGTGGGATATTTACTTGTCGGACAGGTCGGTACGGAACTTTGTCAGGGTAGCGCGGAACTATTTTACGCCGGACTATGTAGAACGTGTGGGAAAACGTATAGACGAGGCAATACAAGCGCTTGAGAAAAAGTATCATTTAGAATAAAAAGATATGGGAAAGACAAGCTTTAACAGGTTGAACCATAAGATAAAAAGCTGGCGCATAGGTGATTATTTCCGTCAGCTCAGTATTGTGGCTGCGGGCATCATTGTCACTTTCTGGGGAAACGACCGGATTACCGAGAACGCCCGCCAAAAGGAAGTGCGTGCTACGATGCAGCTGATAACGGAAGAGTTGGAATATAATAAGCAGGAGCTCCGTAATATAAAGCACTTGTTGGATATTGACATACACATGAGTCTGCTGTTGAAGGAACATGATATGGATGTATCCAAGATACCGACAGATACTCTGTGGAAGTATGGCAAGCTTTTCAATAATATGGATGAATTCTCTTATAGGACAGATGCGCTGGATGTGCTGAAAGGTTCTTCATTGATGCAGTATATACCGGACAAACGTATGTTGCAGGATGTATTGCAGACTTATTTTGAGTTGGGCAGGAAACAGAGGGATGTCGGTGATTACTATGCAACGAAAACAGATGCTCTTATGAGTGCTGCCATGTCCAGGGAGTTGGCGCATGTTTTTGATGGTGACGACAGTCTTCGGGACCAGGCCTTGTTTCTTGTGTAGTATAAGAAATTTATCAATTACGTCAACATGGTTCCCGGTTTTCTGTATTGGCATGAATTTGATGAATTGGATGAAAGGCTGGCCAAGCAGATTCAAGTATTGAAAGCCAAATATAAGTAATCTCCGTTCTTTA
Source organism: Bacteroides sp. L10-4 (assembly GCF_013373675.1). Classification (NCBI taxonomy): domain Bacteria; kingdom Pseudomonadati; phylum Bacteroidota; class Bacteroidia; order Bacteroidales; family Bacteroidaceae; genus Bacteroides; species Bacteroides sp. L10-4. Next base: position 11,358 of record NZ_JABXJH010000054.1, on the reverse strand, counting down.
ACATCTTTTTATATTTAATTCAGCAGCATTTTCAAAAATGCTGCGTCTAACTAACAAACGACGCGAAGAGGCGTCCGTAAAACGAGCACTGACATTGGAAAATGAGATAGAACTGATTGAGGGCTGCCGGGCAGGAAAGGATTCCGCCCGAAAGGAATTATACACCCTCTACTCCAAGCAGATGCTGGCGGTATGTTACCGCTATACGGGCGATGTCGATGCGGCCCATGACGTATTGCACGATGGCTTCATCAAAATTTTCACCCACTTCACCTTCCGTGGCGAATGTGCATTGAGTACCTGGGTGACAAGGGTAATGGTGACGCAGGCGATAGACTACCTGCGGAAACAGCAACGTTTCAGCCAACTGGTGGTGAATGAGGAACAGTTGCCCGACATTTCGGATGAAGCGAGCATTGCCGAAACCGGAGGCCGTATTTCCGAAGAAATGCTGATGGCGTTCGTGGCGGAACTTCCCGATGGATGCCGTACTGTATTCAACTTATACGTCTTTGAGGAGAAATCGCACAAGGAAATAGCCGAAATCCTCCACATCAAAGAGCATTCGTCTACCTCGCAGTTGCATCGTGCTAAGTGTTTGTTGATAAAAAGAATTAAAGAATATACTGAATATGAGAGAAAATGATGAAATAACCGGTTTGTTCCGCAGTCGTCTTGCCGGCGCAGAGATGACAGTGCGGGAGGACTTCTGGGAAGGGTTGCAACGTGACTTGCCGTCACCGGTTGCCGCAAAAGGCAGGAGGCCGCTTTTTCTTTCTCCGAGGTTTCACCGCGTAGCCGCAGCCGCCTCTGTTGTATTTGTACTGGGAGCTGCTTCTGCCGCTTTCTGGTATTTCTCTCCGAAAGAGGAAATCAAGGAGGCCTTTACACAAGTGGCGGCCATGACGCCGGAAGGCAACTTGAACGGGGATGTGGTGCAGGAAAGTTTTCCCTCTATCCGTCAGGCGAACCCCGTGGCACAAAAGCCCGGTACACAGCATCCCGCCAACGGCATTCCGGCAGGATTGACGGCGCAGGCCGATGAGGATGAATCCATGTCTGTCCATGTTTCCATCCGGATTACCCAACGGGTGTACGGAAACCGGCAGCAGCCGGGAAACGGTTATTACAGTAACGGAACTCCGGCCGGAAACGGGAACTACCATTCAAATCCTGGCCATAAGGATGCTGATATAGATAGAATGCTGCCATCTTCTGAGGAAGAACCGGCAAAGTCTGTGGCTGTATCGCCATCTAAGCCCCGTAATTGGGCATTGAAAGCAGGCATCGGCACTTCCCTGCCGAAAGGGAATTTCCATATGCCGTTCACGGCCGGGGTAAGTGTGGAACGTCGTTTGAACAAGCATTTCTCCTTGGAAGCCGGTCTTCAGTATAATTGCTTGGATGGTGACCGTACGTTGCATACGCTGGGAGTTCCGGTAAGGTTGAACATGATGCTGGCCAGTACGCCGAAAGTGGATTTCTATGCTATGGTAGGTGGAGTAGCCGAGAAATGCATTGCAGGTGCTCCGGACAATGGTTTCGGCGCAGAGCCGGTACAGTTGTCGGTTGCTGCCGGAGTAGGGGTACGCTATAAAATGAACGACCGTTTTGCCTTGTTTGCAGAGCCGTCCGTTTCTCGTCATTTTGATACGGATTCACAGACGAGAACCTTGCGTACGGAACGGCCCACCAATCTGAATCTGTTGTGCGGCCTGCGCATGACTTATTAATCTTAAATATCATGCAAATATGAAGACTCTATGCAATAAATTACATATATTCGGGCAGACTATGCTGCTTGTATTCTTTACTCTTTCTGTTCTCTCTTTGGGCTCTTGCAGCAAAGAAACGTTGGACTACAACCATCCGGATGTAGGCTTGTTTGTCAAGCAGTTGAAGGCTGGTAAATATTCTACTCAGAGTCCGGATGGGTTGAGTAACATGCCCAAGTTCACTTCCGAAGATATAGAGGAATTGCTGAAGTATGCCGAGGACTTGACGGCCATTCCCGCTTTTCCTCTGGCTCCGGTGTCCTATTCGGCAGGCGGCAAGCTGCGTCTGGGCGAATGCATCTTGTGGACGGTAGAGACTATCCGCCTCGGGAATAATGCTTCGATGGGATGCAAGATGGTACATACGGATGCGGAGAATTATGAAGGTATCTATTTCCTTTCGGACGAAGAGGTGCTGGATGCCGCTTCGCGCTACCGCCGCTGGTGGGAAACCCGTAAGTATCCACGGACTATGTGGACGATTGACCCCTGTTATGACGAACCGCTTTGTGGTAGCGGATATATGTGGTGGTGATTTTATGAGAAAGTTTATACTTGTTTGGGGGCTGCTCTGTGCAGTAGCCTTCCCTTGCTATGCCCAAAACTGGACCTCTCAGGACTCGTTGAGGCTGAACCGGTTGCTGAAGGGCGAGGGGGAGATAAAACTGAATCCGGAGGCATTGCAAGAATTGGAAATGAATAATTCCCTGGGCAGTCCGAAAGCGGTGATGGACAAGTCGTGGATGGATTTTGATAATTCATTGCCCGTCATGCCGAAAGCGCCCGAGAAGAAAGTGGTACTTACCCTGCGTCCCTATACGGCCAATACCAAATATAATTGGGATCCTATTTATCAGAAAAAAATAAAGGTAGACAAAGATACGTGGCGGGGAGACGAATTCTATGCGCTTAAGATTCTGACGATTCCCACGAATTGGGCTAAACATCCGTTTGATGCCGGTCTGCGTGAGACGGTGGAGCAGATTGAGGCAACCGGTCTGCGTTACCGGGTGACGGAGCGTGCCAATAATATGGCTGTGGGCGGTTGGCAGCGTATCGGTGGTGTAGGAATATCCGGGCTAGACCTGATGGTGCCTTTTACCCGTGAGTTTTGGAATTTCAAAGGCCGGAAGCGCCGTGCCCGTACGCTGGAAGTATTGAAGGCGTATGGTGACTCGATAACAGTTTCGGGAAAACAGTAATTTATTACTTTTGTCAGATTTTGAACTTTCTTTCTCCTCTTCTTGTTTTCATCAGTAACTTTTAAGAAAAGTAAGAATGAACAGATTGACTTCTCTATTCGGAATAAGATATCCGATAATTCAAGGTGGCATGGTGTGGTGTAGCGGCTGGAGACTTGCTGCTGCTGTAAGCAATGCGGGAGGGTTGGGCTTGCTCGGTGCAGGTTCGATGCACCCCGAAACGTTGCGGGAGCATATCAGGAAATGCCGTGAGGCTACGCATCACGCTTTTGGTGTGAATATTCCTTTGATGTATCCTCAAATAGAAGAGATAATGCAGATTGTGGTCGACGAGGGAGTGAAGATTGTATTTACATCTGCCGGCAGCCCTAAGAAATGGACCGGGTGGTTGCACGAGCGTGGCATCACGGTGGTGCATGTTGTTTCGTCCTCGCGTTTTGCCGTGAAGGCTGAAGAGGCGGGCGTCGATGCAATAGTTGCCGAGGGCTTCGAAGCCGGTGGGCATAATGGGAGGGAGGAGACTACCACTCTGTGCCTGATACCTGCTGTACGTGCAGTTACTACACTTCCTCTGATTGCCGCCGGCGGCATTGCGACGGGCGAGGCCATGCTGGCCGCCCAGGTGTTGGGGGCAGAAGCTGTACAGATTGGTACACGCTTTGCCTTGACAGCAGAGAGTTCTGCAAGCGAGGTGTTCAAGGATTACTGCTTGCATTTGGAAGAAGGGGATACTCGTCTGCTTTTGAGGAAATTAGCTCCGGTACGTCTGGCGCGCAATAACTTCCGCAGTGCCGTAGAGGCTGCTGAAGCTGTGGGAGCTTCAGAGGAAGAACTTCGTAGCTTTTTAGGGCGTGGCCGTGCCAAACGTGGTATTTTTGAAGGTGACCTGGAAGAAGGGGAACTGGAAATAGGGCAGGTATCCGCTTTGCTGCATGGAAAGGGAGTGCAATCTGTGGCGTCGGTCGTGCAAGAGTTGGTAGAGGAGAGCAGAAAGGCGTGGGAGAGGATGCGGGAAGCGTTCTGAAAAAACGGTGACAAGATAATTATACATAAGTCTTTTCGTATTTTTGACTCGGTATAGAGAATCATTGATATTATAAGTCCGGTATTTAGGAGACGCGCAGACGGTCGTTGTTTTTAAATTTTTCTAATAAAGAAATCCATTATAGAGTTATAAGTTATAAGTTGTTTGCTGATTACAGTGCCTGCCAGCAAATAACTCATAACCTATAACTCATAACTAAAAAGAGAAGCTCATGTCTCTATTCATTACAGACTTCTTTCAGACCTTGTTCCACACTAGTTCCAAGAAATCTCCGTTCATTTTCAATCTTTGCATTACACTGCTCGCTATGTGGCGGGAGAAAGAAGAAAATGTGTCAAAGTTCTCTTTTTCCTATTTTTCCGGTTCATATTTCAACCCGAAGACGTCGGCTACGGCTTTGTATGTTACCTTGCCTTCCACTATGTTCAATCCCAACGCCAGGGCCGGGTCGTCCTTGCAGGCTTGTCGCCAGCCTTTGCATGCCAGAGCAACGGTGTAGGGCAGGGTGGCATTTGTCAGCGCCATGGTTGAGGTGAAGGGAACGGCGCCGGGGATATTGGCAACGGCGTAGTGCACAATTCCGTCCACAATGTAGGTAGGGTCGCTGTGCGTGGTAGGGTGGGAGGTTTCAAAACAACCACCCTGGTCGATAGCTACGTCCACGAGTACGGTGCCGGGTTTCATCATCTTCAGCATTTCCCGGGTGATGAGATGTGGGGTCTTGTCACCGGGAATGAGTACGGAACCGATTACCAAGTCGATGTTCGGTAATTCCATTATGATGTTATGAGTGGAAGAATAGAGTGTCTTTACGTTTTTCGGCATCACTTCGCTCTGGTAGCGCAGACGGGGGAGATTGATGTCTGTAATCAGCACTTCGGCGCCCATTCCGGCAGCTATCTGTGCGGCATTGGTGCCCACGATACCACCTCCAAGGATAAGTACGCGCGCGGGGCGTACACCCGTCACGCCGCCCATCAGTTTTCCCTTGCCGCCTTGTGGCTTTTCAAGGAAGCGGGCTCCTACTTGCGTAGCCATACGTCCTGCCACCTCGCTCATGGGAGTAAGTAGCGGAAGTGAGTGGTCTTCCTTTTCCACGGTTTCGTAGGCGATGCAGACAGCACCGCTTTCAATCATGGCTTCGGTCAGTAATTTATCGGCGGCAAAGTGGAAATAGGTAAATACCACTTGTCCCTTTTTAATCAGTTTGTACTCCGGTGCAATAGGTTCCTTTACCTTGACAATCATGTCGGCTACGGCATACGTGTCTTCAATGGTCGGTAAAGTCTTTGCACCTACGGCGATGTAGTCATCGTCGGAGAAACCGCTGTTTGCGCCTGCCGTGGCCTGCACATACACCGTATGACCTTTTTTCACCAACTCGGCTACTCCGGCAGGGGTCATGCCCACACGGTTCTCGTTGTTCTTGATTTCTTTGGGTACTCCGATAATCATAACCTTAAAGTTTTAATTGGGGGTTAAACATGGCGCAATATAGCGATTTCCCGGCTTGGGTGTTATCGGTGCATCTATGTTCTTCAACAGGATTTTTATGTATGTTTTAATCAATGATAATTGTAGCTTTCTGTAGGTAGAGAGAACTATTCTTTTTATATTTGCATGCATTTAAAATAATATTGACCCTACAAAATATGAAATATCCTATATTTTTCTTTCTTTTGTTCTTTATTGGTAGTGTGCAAAGCGGTTATGCCCAAGAAACCGATACAGACAAGCCCTCCTTCATCCCGCCTTTTGATTTTCCCATCATTTTTTCCGGTAACTTCGGCGAGATACGTGCCAACCATTTTCATGGCGGACTGGATTTCAAGACCGGCGGCACCATAGGCAAGGCGGTACGCGCCTTGGCAGACGGATATATTTCGCGTATCCGCGTCACCCACGGCTCAGGCTATGTGCTCGATGTGATGTATGATAACGGCTATACCGCCATCTACCGTCATCTTAGCGCCTTTGTGGGTGAAGTGGCAAAGCGAGTGAAGGCTCTTCAGTACGAAAAGGAAAGCTGGGAAGTAGAGATAATTCCCGAGCCTGCTCCCGTGTCAGATGAGGGAGACGATAGAGATAGAGGCAGTAATAATCTCGGGGTGCATATCTTGGGCGAATATCCCGTGAAGGCCGGTCAGATAATAGCTTTAAGCGGAAACACCGGATACTCTTTCGGTCCGCACCTGCATCTGGATATGATAGAGACGGCTACGGACGAATATATAGACCCGCTGCCTTTCTTCATGGACAAGGTGAAGGACAAGACTGCTCCGCGTGCCGAAGGTATCATGCTGTTTCCCCAGCCGGGAAAAGGAGTGGTGGAGGGCAAGCAGACGCGACGGGCTTTTCCGGCACATCCAACGAAACCCATTACCGCCTGGGGACTGATTGGTGCAGGTATCCGTGCCTACGATTATATGGACGGAGTGCAGAATAAATATGGCGTGAAGACGGTGATTCTCGAAGTGGACGGCGAGGAAGTCTTCCGCAGTACGGTAGACCGCTTTGCATACGAGGAAAACCGATATATCAATTCGTGGACGCAAGGTCAGTATATGAAGTCTTTTATAGAGCCGGGCAACCGCCTGCGCATGCTGCAGGCATCCAACGGCAATCGCGGACTGGTGGAAATCAACGAAGAACGCCCTTATCGGTTTGTCTATACGCTGAGCGATGCGCTGGGAAATACCTCCAAGGTTCGCTTCACGGTGCAGGGGCAGAAGACGACAATTGCTCCGGTGGAACATCGTGAGAAATACGCACTCAAATGGGACAAGGTGAACTATCTGCAGGAACCGGGGTTAGAATTGGTCATTCCGAAAGGAATGCTCTACGATAACGTCCTGTTGAACTATTCTGTGCGGGCTGATAGCGGTGACATAGCTTTCACCTATCAATTGAACGATACCCGTATTCCTATGCACGGTGCCTGTGATTTACGTATCGGCTTGCGCCGACGTCCGGTAGAGGATATGACCAAATATTATGTGGCGGGCGTGACGGCGCGCGGTGGAAAATACCGTATCGGCGGTAAGTATGAGGATGGTGTCATGAAAGTGCGTATACGGGATTTGGGGACTTATACCGTGGCAGTGGATACGGTTCCACCGGTGATAACTCCCGTGAACCAAGCCCAATGGGGACGTACGGGAAAAATCATCTTCAAGGCCAAGGACAAGGAAACCGGCATCAACACTTATCGGGGTACGATTGACGGAAAATATGCCTTGTTTGGAAAGCCCAACTCCATCAGTGGTAACCTGGTGTGCGAGCTCGACCCGAAACATGTGGAGAAAGGCGGCAAGCATGTGGTGGAGATGACGGTGACGGATGGCTGTGGCAACTGTACCACCGAACAGTTTGATTTTGTATGGTAAAGCCTCTCCCCCGACCCCTCCTTCGTAGGGAGGGGAGGTCGGAAGTTACTTTTGCTATATATAGTGTAATAAATAAGTGTAATAAAAATATGTGTAACAAGCTATCATTTTCTTCTCCCCTCTCTTTCGGAGAGGGGACGGGAGTGAGGCCTTAATTTATTAGAAGTATGAAAAGTAAAAGACTGACTCTTTCCGTCTTGTTTGTTGTGGCAGCCGTGGCGAATGCGCTGGCCTGCACCAATCTTATCGTGGGCAAGAACGCCTCCGCGGACGGTTCTACCATTGTTTCCTATTCTGCCGATTCCTATGGCTTGTTCGGCGAGTTATATCATTATCCGGCCGGCATGCACAAAAAAGGCACGCTGATTGACATACACGAGTGGGATACCGGCAAATACCTCGGGCAGATAGAACAGGCCCGCCAGACGTACAACGTCATCGGCAATATGAACGAATTCCAGCTCACTATCGGTGAGACGACATTCGGCGGACGTCCCGAGTTGGTAGATACCACCGGCATCATCGACTACGGCAGTTTGATTTACCTTGGTCTGCAACGCTCACGCACCGCCCGCGAGGCTATCAAGGTGATGACGGAATTGGTGCAGGAATATGGCTATTACAGTAGTGGAGAATCCTTCACCATTGCCGACCCCAACGAGATATGGATTATGGAGATGATTGGCAAAGGACCCGGTGTGCGTGGTGCCGTATGGGTAGCTGTCCGTGTGCCTGACGATTGTATCTCCGCTCATGCCAACCAAAGCCGTATTCATCAGTTCAACATGAACGACAAGGAAAACTGCATGTACTCTGCCGACGTCATCTCCTTTGCACGTGAGAAGGGTTACTTTGATGGTGTGAATAAGGATTTCAGTTTTGCCGATGCCTACGCTCCGCTCGATTTTGGTGCCCGTCGCTATTGCGAGGCCCGTGTATGGAGCTATTTCAATATGTTTACCGACCGCGGTAACGAGTTCCTGCCTTATATATTAGGCGAGACGAACACTCCGATGCCCTTGTTTGTGAAACCCAACCGCAAGGTTTCCGTGCAGGATGTGAAGAACGCCATGCGCGATCATTATGAAGGTACTCCTCTCGATATCAGCAAAGATTTCGGCGCAGGCCCGTATCATACCCCGTACCGTCTTTCTCCACTCTCTTTCAAGGTGGGCGACCAGGAATACTTCAATGAGCGTCCCATCTCCACTCAGCAGAGTGGTTTCGTATTCGTGGCACAGATGCGCTCCGAGTTGCCCGACCCTATCGGTGGAGTACTGTGGTTCGGCACGGATGATGCCAACATGACGGTATTTACGCCCGTATACTGCTGTACGGACAAGGTTCCTGTGTGCTACACCCGCGTGGACGGCGCCGATTACATCACTTTCTCCTGGAACTCCGCTTTCTGGATTTTCAACTGGGTGGCCAATATAGTTTATCCCCGTTATGACTTGATGATGGGCGACGTGCGTGCCACTCAGACAGAGTTGGAGACAACTTTCAACGAAGCGCAGGAAGGCGTTGAGGCTGCTGCTGCCAAACTGCTGGAAAAAGACCCAGCCAAAGCAAAGGCATTCCTTACCAATTATACGAACATGACTGCCCAAAGCACCTTCGATACTTGGAAACGTCTTGGCGAGTTTCTTGTCGTAAAGTATAATGACGGTGTTGTCAAACGTATGAAAAACGGTCAATTCGAACGTAATTCCATTGGCCAGCCGGCAGGCGTAATCCGCCCGGGATACCCGAAGGAGTTCCTTGAAGAGTATGTCAAGCAGACGGGAGACAGATATAAAATGCCTGAATAAAATTAGGATATTTGAACTTATTCTTCTACATTTGTGTTTTACAAAAAAGTTTATATTAACTCTTAAAATAATAACAGTCTTATGGAAAATCAGGAACTGATTAAGCAGGTGACTGAGAAAGCCGAAAAATGGCTTACCCCGGCGTATGATGCCGAAACTCAGGCGGAAGTGAAACGCATGTTGGAAAATCCAGATAAAACCGAATTGATAGACAGTTTTTATAAAGACCTGGAGTTTGGAACGGGCGGTCTGCGCGGCATCATGGGTGTGGGTACAAATCGCATGAACATCTATACCGTAGGAGCAGCTACTCAAGGTTTGTCCAACTATCTGAACAAATGCTTTGCAGATAGAGATGAAATCTCTGTAGTGGTAGGCTACGATTGTCGTAACAACAGTGACAAGTTTGCCAGAATCTCTGCCGACATTTTCTCGGCAAACGGCATTAAGGTTTATCTTTTCGATGCCCTTCGTCCTACGCCGGAAGTTTCATTTGCCATTCGTCATTTGGGATGCCAAAGTGGTATCAACATCACTGCCAGCCACAATCCCAGAGAATACAACGGCTACAAAGCTTATTGGGATGACGGTGCGCAGGTGCTCGCTCCGCACGACACAGCCATCATCGACGAGGTGAACAAGGTGACTGTGGACGACATCAAGTTCAACGGTAACCCGGAGTTGATTCAGATGATTGGTAAGGATGTGGACGATGTTTATCTGAGTATGGTTCATTCCATTTCCATCGACCCCGAAGTCATCTGTCGGCAGAAAGACCTCAGCATTGTGTATACTCCGCTTCACGGCGCAGGCCGCGTGCTCATTCCAGATTCACTGAAGGAGTGGGGATTTGAAAATATCAACTGCGTGCCCGAACAGATGGTGAAGGATGGCAATTTCCCGACAGTGGTTTCTCCGAACCCCGAAAATGCCGAAGCCCTTTCCATGGCCATTGCGCTGGCCAAGAAGATTGACGCCGACATCGTGATGGCAAGTGACCCGGATGCCGACCGTGTTGGTATGGCCTGCAAGGACGACAAAGGCGAATGGGTGCTTATCAACGGTAACCAGACTTGTCTCATCTTCCTGTACTACATCATCAAGAACCGTATTGCAATGGGCAAGATGCAGCCGAACGACTTCATCGTGAAGACCATTGTGACGACTGAACTCATCAAGGCTGTGGCGGACAAGAACAAGATTGAAATGCGCGACTGCTACACCGGCTTCAAGTGGATTGCCCGCGAAATCCGTCTGAGCGAAGGCAAGCAGCAGTACATCGGTGGTGGCGAAGAAAGCTACGGCTTCCTGGCCGAAGACTTTGTCCGTGACAAAGACGCGGTTTCTGCCTGCTCTTTGCTGGCCGAAATCTGTGCTTGGGCCAAAGACCAGGGCAAGACACTCTATGACGTATTGATGGAAATCTATGTAGAATACGGATTCTCGAAGGAAACCACCGTGAATGTGGTGAAACCCGGTAAGAGCGGTGCCGAGGAAATCAAGGCGATGATGGATAACTTCCGTGCCAATCCTCCGAAGGAAATAGGTGGTTCGGCTGTCAGCCTGATTAAGGATTACAAGACGCTGGAGCTTACTGATGCTCAGGGTGGTGTAAGCAAGCTGGATATGCCCGAGACATCCAATGTACTTCAGTATTTCACTGTAGACGGCACGAAGATTTCTGTCCGTCCTTCCGGTACGGAACCGAAGATTAAGTTCTATATCGAGGTGAAGGGCGAGATGGGCTGTCCGAAATGCTATGCCAGTGCTGATGCCGAAGCTGAAAAGAAAGTGGAGGCAGTGCGCAAGTCACTCGGCATCTGATAGGAAAGAGTAAAATGTGTATATAATGTTCGGAGGAGGTTGTGTCAAAATGCTGGCACAACCTTTTTTTATGCGCAAAGCCCGGACTTTCCCAAGCCCAGGCTTTGTTATTACCCAAAGTTTATGTAACTTTAGGCATCATTTTTTTCGTTATGGCAAAGTTACATTTTCGTCCTTACATTCCCAACCAAACCGTTCTTTTTCCACAAAGAATTGATGAAAACATAGCTGCGGACGACCCTGTCCGCATAGTCAATGCAGTTGTTGATAATCTCAATCTTGATAATTTCAAGAAGCTTTATAAAGAAACGGGGC
>NZ_JABXJH010000053.1:0-28567 GCF_013373675.1 Bacteroides sp. L10-4 | reverse complement strand
AATAGAAAAGCTTGGATACGGATGTTTCAGAACCGTAACAAATACCATGCAGAACTATTATGAAACAATACTAAACTATTTCGTTAACAGAGAAACGAATGCATTTGCTGAATCATTCAATGCAAAAATTAAAGCGTTCAGAGCACAGTTTAGGGGAGTCGGAGATATACCATTCTTTATTTTTAGATTATGCAAACTAACAGTGTAGATTTAACATACCCACAGGGTTTTCGGACTGATCCTGAATAAGGACGTATGGTTTGCTTCAATCCCACTAATTTTGCTTATTCTTGGAAAAGAAAAACCCCCGAACTTCTTTGAAATTCAGGGATTTACATCGTTTTGCCTTCTTAAAAAGTGGTGCCACCAGCAATATAAAAGTTAAATTATTATCAATCAGCTTAAATTGTAATTAATGCTAATATACTGATAATAAAGCGAATTAAATCATTTTTAATTTAGTCGGATAGTAAGAGATTCAAGAAAGATAGTGACTATTATAGTGACTATTCAAGAAAAGTCACTAACTTTGCAGTGTCAGATTCATAAGGGAATCAGACCTTGATTTATATGGCAAAATCTCTTTCCCGGTTCTTCATCCGCAAGCAGGACGAAAAGAACGAAATAGCCACCCTTTTCTTTAGGGTGCAGAACAAGAAACATAAGGTTGACACCCTCTTCTCGTCTCAAATCCGCGTGAATGTGGCTGAATGGAAAGGTGCGTTATCGTGCCCTGAAAAATGGATGCGACACCAACGTGCGAATTTCAATCTGCATGATTCCCTCAACAGGATTGAGCTTGTTGTAACGTCCGAGGTCGAAGGTATGTCTTTCGACAAATCTCATGTCGAAGCGGAAATCCTTGCCATCGCCAATCCCAAGAAGGCAGAGGCAATAATGAAAGCCAAACGCGAGGAGGAAGAGCGTCAGCAAGAGGAACAGAGAATCAAAGCGGACCAGGAGCGACTGATAAAGGAAGGTATCGACGCCGAGCGTGCCAAAATATGGAATTTCCTCAACCACTTCTGTGAAGAGATAAAGAGCGGTGCCAGGCTGAACGGACATAACAGATATGCACCGGGGACAGTCAAGGCATGGTTCAGTTTCCGGAAACTCTATGACATGTTCGACAAGAAGCACCGTTTCACATGGTATCAAGTTGACCGTGCTTTCGTCACCAAGTTCCTTGCTTTTATGGAGAAGAACGATTACATGGTATCGGCGCAGAACAAGTATCTTGTTGATCTCCGCGCCATTGTCAATTACGCCTACCTTGACGGCATCCACGACAACGACCGCGCCATGCAATATTTCTCCAAGAAGAAAATCGAGGATGGAGACAAGGCGATAGAAATTTACCTTTCCGAAGCCGAGTTGCAGGCATTATACGAAATGCCATTGTCAGGTAAACAGGACGAGGTACGAGATATTTTTCTTGTCGGCTGCTACACCTGTCAGCGAGTGAGCGATTACAACGACATCGACAAAGACTGTTTCACGACGACCGCGAAGGGAACACCCGTTATACGACTCGTTCAGAAGAAAACGCGCAATGAGGTAAAGATTCCGATAATGAATCCCAATCTCAGAGCCATCTGTGATAAATACGCCTACAATCTCCCTTCGGTGGTTGATGTGATACTCAACCGTTACATCAAGGATATTCTGAAAAATCTGTCCGAATCTGTCCCGACACTCGGCAAGATGGTTACTACCAAACTCACCATGAAGCAGAAGAAACTTGTGGAAGATGGCAAACTCGTTGTCGAGCGTAACGATAAAGGCGAGGTAGTGATGCCGCGCTATGCTTGTGTCACCACCCACACAGCCCGACGCAGTGGAATCACCAATATGTACCTCACCCACAAATACACCATCGTTCAGATGATGCACGTCAGCGGACATAAGACCCAAAAGACATTTATGGACTATATCAAGCTCTCATCTGATGAAATAGCCGATGATATAGACGCCATCGCCAATCCGACAAAAGCGGATGTTTTCTGACACTTAAATCCTCACAGATAGCTTACTATCCAAAATAAATTTGTAATTTTGCTATATGAACGACCTTACAGTATCAAATATCGAGCGGCAAAACGTGTTGAACAACCGCTATGCTCTCCAGACCATCCAAGAAAACTTGGCTGTCGATGGCCTGCGGTATCACGATGAACTGCTATTTACCACGAAGATGGTTGCAGATTTCTATGGTGTTGATGAACGAACGATTAAACGTTATATACAAGATCATGGTGACGAACTTCGTGCTAATGGATATTTTTTAAGTCAAGGTAAAAAGCTGAAAGATATTAAGATACAAATTGGTGATGACATAAATGTCCCTACCAAAACGACCATTATATCGTTCTTTACATTCCGGGCATTCCTGAACATCGGAATGCTTCTCACGGAGAGCGAAAGGGCCAAACAACTCCGCACTCGCATACTTGATATTGTAATTGCAACAATCAACGGTCGTGCCGGAGGTGGCACCAAGTATATCAACTGGCGTGACCGTGATTATCTTCCAACAGCGATAAAGAGCGAGAATTATCGCAAGAACTTCACTCAAGCTGTCGGCAAGTATGTGGATGGGCTTCCCATCTATAAGTACAAGCAGATAACCGACTTGATATATAAAGCAGTGTTCCGGGAAAACGCAAAGGAATATCGCGTTGTCCTTCGTCTGCAAAACGAGGAGAACGTGCGTCACACGCTCTATGCCGAAGTTCTACTATGCATATCCTCATTTGAGAATGGCGTGGCTCATCAGATAGAGAAGCGATATTCTGAGAACGGGAACAAATTGTTGACCATCGAAGAGGTAAAGGCAATCATTGATGATTTGGCTGCTGCTCCTATGATGGAGCCGTTCATCAATGATGCAAGATCGAAGATGGCATCTCGTGATGTTGCGTTCCGCGATGCTTGGCACGTAAATCTGGCAGAGTACCTTCGTGCGGTTACTCCCGACGAGTTCGACAAGTTTATAGGCGATGCGTCGATAGACTTCGACAATATTCTTGAAGCCAACCGCGAAGTCCTAAAACGTCTAAAGCAAGCCGAGGATGAATGAGGGGCTGAAATACATCGACTACGATGAGGCGTTGGTGGTTTACAGCAAGACTGTGGCAGCCAGCGGTGGTGGGCTGCAAGGCGTAAAAGACGAAGGCGGCATCCGCAAGGTACTTGACTTCGTGAAGAACGACCTGTATTATCCGACATTCGTAGAAAAGCTAACATACCTAGTCTTCGGCTTATGCACCGGCCACTATTTTGAGGATTCCAACAAGCGTGTTGCCTTGACAATCGGAGTGTGGTTCCTTGTGCATAACGGCTACTATTGGCACGCCTACAACTTCATGCAGTGCATGGAAGCAATCATCTACCACGTCGCAGCAGGACGCATCGACAAAGACCTCCTCCAACGCATTATCACATGTTATATGGCGAACGAGGACTATCCCGAAAATCTCAAGCTCGAAATTATCCACGCAATCGGAAAACAACATATTGATTCTAATCAATAGTCTTAATTTAGCTGTCTTTAGCCATGCTTGATCAATCATTTAGTGCGCATAATTTTTGCACAATTTATAATATAGAGAATAGAAAAGGGCATATCGAATTAGATGATATGCCGACCGATTTTCGTGAATGCGTGGCTAATATTAAGCAGAATAAGACAAAGATTCAAGAAATAAAAGATATCGCCGAAGAGAAACGCACAGACGATGAGGTTATGGAGTTGGAAAAAGCTCAAGCAGAATTAGAAAGACTTCATGAAGCAAAAGAGTCAATTTTAGATCAATATTTACACAATTTGTCTTCAACAATTAGGCAAAGACATTTCAAAATCACATTATCTAAATATATTAAAGACGGCAAGGAGATCTTTTGCTTAGACTCGTCGTCTCATGCAATGTTCTTTGCGGCAAAACAATTGCAATATAATATACATAAAACATTTAAAGTTAAGCAATCTAATCGCAATAGTATTCTCAATTGTATTAAATCTCTATTAGAAACAAGACGGCCAATATCTATAATCAGAACTGACATCACAAGTTTTTACGAGTCCATAGATCAAAAAATACTTCTCAATCGAATTGAAGACAATACTTTACTGAGTCCAAAATCGAGAGCATTTATTAAGGCTATTCTGAATCAATACAATAACCTAAAAGATGCTTCCACATCTGCTGCAGATAAGGGAATCCCCAGAGGTGTGGGAATCAGTGCTTACCTTTCTGAACTATACTTAAAGGATTTAGATACAATAATCAAATCAAGACCAGAAGTAATGTTTTATGCTAGGTATGTTGATGATATCTTCATTATCTTATCATGTGTTCCAGTCGGTCAAACGATTGAGACATATTACCAAGGATTAACTGCATCGTTTGCTGAGATGGAGCTATCATTGAAACAACCAAATGATGGAAGTGGCAAATGTCAACTTATAACGTTTAATAATGATATATCCATTGACATACAATACTTAGGATATAAGATTGTGCTATGCCGAAAGAAAGATAAATTATTCGTAACATTTTATATGTCAACGAATAAGGTTAACAAAATTAAAAGGAGAATAGATGCGGCGTTTTTGCATTTTGAGAATCTTTCAAAAATTAATATTCATGATGCACGAAAAGATTTAATTGATTCACTAAATTTTATTACAGGGAATTTTTCACTTTGTAAATCAAAAGCTAATGTTAAAATTGGACTTTTCTATAACAATTCGTTATTGGATTCAAAATCTGATTTAGATGAATTAACGAACTATCTACATGGAAAGATAATAAACCCATATTTCTTATTATTTCATGGTAATTATGGTTTTCGAAAGACTTATATTTCAAATCTACGTAAAAGAATAGAATCTTTTGATTTCTCTAAGCGATGGACCGATAAGAACATGTATAAGTTTACTCTTTCAAGATTGAAACAAATAGATAGTTGGTTATGAAAAAGAAAAAGATTAGATTGAAATATAAAAAGGAGAGAGTACTGCTGTCAGATATTCTCCCCTATGAAATGCCATTTATATTTACTAACAGATATTTCTATCGATTTATTGTAAAGAATGAAATACAATTAGACGGAGATGCGATAGTCTGGAAAGATGGTATTGAGGAAGGAGCTGAACTTATAATTTCTGCCATAGTACATTGTAAGAAAATCCATTTTGATGGAAATCGTGTTAAGACTAGTAAAGGAACATATAATACGATACCATTTACATACGGCGTTTCTCACAAACCAACTAAATGTAGGTATCTATCAATTATACATCCGGTCAATCAGATTAAAATAGTCGATTTCTATGAACGCTATAAGCATGTATTGCTATACCTCTGTAGTAAAAGTAGATTTAGTCTGCGGTATCCAGAAAAAGTTGCATGTTTCTTTTATTACAAGGATCGGTTACACAATACTCTCTTGGGAAAACGCTCTGACAAAATGGAGATGTTTTTTAGTGAGTATGAAAATCTAAGAACTTACTTTAGTTATAAAAATTACACCAACATCTACAAGTTTTATGAGGACTATCGTTATCAGCGTGCCGAAAAGAAATTTCAGCATCTAGTCAAATTCGATTTACAATCGTGTTTTGATAGCATATATACTCATAGCATTTCTTGGGCAATGTCTGGTGGTTCCCATATGTATAAAGAACTTTTTGCCGGAGTTCCAGATAATGCCTTTGGTGAATATTGGGATAATATAATGCAGGAAATGAATTATAATGAGACTCATGGGATTGTCATAGGTCCTGAATTCTCACGAATATTTGCAGAAGTTATTCTTCAGGGAATCGACAAATGTGTAGAAAACAAATTGCTTGAATGTGGCTACAGCTTAAATAGAGATTATGAATGCTATCGATATGTTGATGATTATTTCTTCTTCTATAACTCAGAAGAAGTAAAAAGCAAAGCCTTTGAATTGTTTGAAGAGTATCTAAAAGAATATAAATTAATCATAAGTTCTGATAAGACAGTTTATTATGAACGACCTTTCATAACTCCAATAAGTAAGGCAAAGATTGCCATCGACGAGCTGTTGAAAGACTATATCCAATTATATAAGAATGAGAAAAATATTACTGAATTTATCGAAAGTGATGAGATAGATCTAGACAAAAATGATGAAGAATCCGACACAATAAAAATCAAGGAGGAGACCATTGTAAATGCAATCAATTGTGAGCTATATTTTAAGTTTAGTGCCACAGAGTTCTGCAAACGATTTAAACGTATCTTATCAACAAATGAGGTTGCCCCTAAAGATGTGATGAACTATTCCATATCCCGTTTGTCAGTATTAATAGAACGAATTTTAAAGAGATGGGATAGGACATACAAACCTCTTTGCTATGCGATGTCAAGTACCGAGTATAGCCAATATAAGATTATTGCGATAAAACAAATTCGCAAGATGGAGAAGGCATTAGCCAAATTTTTGTTTGAGATTATCGATTCATTATTTTTTCTGTATTCAACAAATAAGCGGGTAAATACTACATTAAAAGCCATGCAATTATTGAATACAATAATAATATATTTGGATCATGACTATTCAATAAAAAAAGGCAGACTTGTAATAAAAATTCCAAGATTTTCTGAATATATCCGAGAAATTGTTTTTAAGAAAATCAGAGATGAGGTTAGTCTTGTCCTTAAATCTGCACCAATAAATGAAAAAGTCCAATTAGAGACTCTTTATTTTTTAATTTTACTTAAACAGCTTAACCCGAAGTATCATATAAATGCGCAAGAACTTGAGTCGCATCTTGTGGTTAAAACTGTCAAAGGGAATACACTACCACAACTGAACGCCATAGCAGTAATTACTCTATTATATTATATGGGACTAAAGAAAGAGTTCGTTCAACTTCAACAACAAATTGTAAATCAAGTCATCAATCGTTATCAATCAATGTCTCCTGAACGGATCAAAATATCTGCAGAGCAAGTAATTCTTGCATTAGATTTAGCTGCTTGTCCATTTATACAAAGGAGTAAACAAGTCAAAATCTTACAAAAAATTGGACTTTCACGACCCGAAGGAGAAAAAGTTGTCGCCTATCTACAAAAACACAAGTATATTTATACTAAATGGACCGGTATAAACGTTACCAAAGAGTTGAATGCCAAAATTAGTCAGGAAGTATATTCCTAATTAATTCTACCATAAAAGTGCAAGGTACAGAATCTAATAAAACTCACACACCTAACCTTGTACATAGCTTATGAAGTTTAAATAATAGGGTTTCAGATTCTGGGCCCTATTTTTTAATTATACAATTTAAAAGCAATCCGTTACTCAATGGATTATCTTTTATTGGCTTGGTATATTGGATATCTACCCCCTGAAATAAGCAATGTTATTTCCTAAATTGGGGGTCAAGGTGTATATCGCCAATGACAGGAACAATGTGAATAAGGAACCTTTGGTTTCGAGAATCATCTCTATCGCTTAAACGAGAAGCTCGTGGCACACCGCCCTCACCGCTACCTGCAATAACAAGTTCGCACTTTTCCATATTAGTAAAATCTATACCTGCGTTGTCTCGCCAAAACTCATGGAGTTTAAGCGCACGTTGGTAGCTGAGGACATCATTGTTGAAGTAATCGTCAATATGATAGCCGTCGGCCGAAGCTTGACCTTCGATAACTACAAGATACTTAATGTCAGTGCGAAGAGAATCGTTTTGTTGCAAATTAAGTATTGTGCGCTTGATTTCTTCACCTGCATCTCTAATTTGTTGACGAATAGCGTTAGCCTCTGTCAGATTATATTCGGGAGATTTAGGGTCGTCTTGAAGCAGGTTGTCGAGAGAAAACTTACCTTTCTGATAGTTAACCTGAATTTTGAAGATATGTTTGAGGTAATCTGGATTGAACTCGAAATATTCGGGGTCAATATTATCTACAGCCTTGTAGATAGACATGATTTCCTCATACTTATCTTTGAACTCCTCCAGTTCGCGCTGCTTAATCTTGAAGCGGCTATAAGATACCGCAAAAAGTACAAGCATGATAGCGAACAATGTGGTCATAATATCCACATAGCTCGGCCAAAAAGCACTTTTATTATTGCGACTATCCATTGGTAAAGTTATTTACGACCGCCGAAGATACCGCCGAGGAAGCCACCGCCACCCGATGTGGTCGTGGTTTCCGGTTTCTTCTTGGCATCTTCAATCGCCTTGTCAAGAAGTTTACGTATCGATTCGACTTCGCGACGAGTGGTTTCGATGGTTTTATCTACTTCTTCACGAGAACTTTTAGTGTTGATTGAGGTAAGCAATTCCTCAATCTTTTTCAGCTTGCTAAGTTGAGAGAACTCTTGCTGAATCTGGTCAAGAGAGAATTTCTCCTCGATAGCGACCACAATCTCGCGTCGGCGTTCAAGCATTTCTTTTTCTAGACCATCGAGAATGTTCTGGAACCTCTCGGCATAGGTGGCGAAACTTTCTTCGTAAGTACGGCCGAGTTTAACGATAGCTTCGGATTGCATCTTGAAAATATTTTCAAGATGTCCGTCGGATACTTCCATAGCCTCAACAGCGACTTTCTGCTTTTTCTTAATAGCAGTAATTGCTTGTTTGAGGGCTTCAATTTCGGTGTTACCAAGAAGGTCAGTTTTTTCTATACTGCGACCAAGAGCATTAATGCTTTTCTCAAAGTCAGTAATGCGTGAGAGTATCTGATTGAGCTTATTGGCAACATTAAGCGGAATTTCGAGTGATTCATTATAACGGCGTTGCGTGTTGACAAGTTCAACGGTAACATCCTTGATCGCGTTGCGAGTGACCTCAAAGCGATTAAGAGCCGTTGTAACTAGGTCAAAGTTCTGCGAAGCACGAACAAAAGCATCGAGGGATTCAACGACACCGCGAGAGCGAAGAGTCTTGAGAAGTTGAGCTTGCAGGTCAACATTCTCATTGATTTTGTCCATATTTTCACCCATAACGCGCACAGCTTCGGAAACGATGGTTACGTTCTGCTCAAAAGCAGACCCGAAGCGTTGAGTGCAAGAGTCAAATGTTGCCTGAAAGCGGTCGATTACATTATTGAACGACGGTTCAAAGAGATTGATGGTATGGTGCAGCTTATTTAGAGCGGCAACCATACTGACACCGAGGGTCGGCATAAGTTCATTCTGAATAAACTCGTAGAACTCGTTCTTGTCTTCACGAACCACCCTTTGAGTCTCAGCTGCAAGATGATGAGTAATCGTCGTAAGAAGCAAACCGATGAAACTTGTTGACATCGAAACGAGAACACCGGAAATAAGATTGCCAATAGTCTCGTCAGTAATGCCCTCACCATTCGGAGAAGCTCCCAAGCCGATAGTGAAGAATAACAAGCCAAGGAATACACCAATGAAAGTACCCATGAGACCTACATAGGTAGGGAATGCAATACGTGACGTTGCATTATCATACAAGACATTGATTTTTCGGTCAGTCTTGTTTTGAATGACCGAAAAATCTGTGGTGCCGTGGTTCTTTTTGGTGTACTCATTCAACTCCTTGATAAGAGTGTGTAGGCTGGAGCCTTCTTCTGCTACATAAGGATTGAGCTGAGAATCTTCTGCCTCACCATATACTTCATATTCGCGATTCTTAACGAAGAAATTGCGGACAGTCTCTAACTTCTTTCGGGTTCCAAAAAAGTAATAGAGCTGAACGCCAAACGCGATTATAAAAGTCGCGATAGATATAATCAGCGATACAATAGAGATGCCTGACTGAAACATATTAAATCTTAGTTAGTTTTAACACGTTATCAATAATAGGCAAGAAGAATACCGAATCGTGGTAAACCTCGCTGTCATTGAGTTTCTGAATGACCTGTGTCTTGAAGTTCTTCTCCAGAGAATCCTGAGTGCCGGATGAAATGAGGTTGATAATTTCGGTTGAGTCAACCTGTTTATCAAGCTCACCTTTAGAGATAAGGATACGAAGGAGATCAGCGAAGAGTTTATTGAACGAAGCAAAGGTATTGAGAAGATCGCGACTAACCGCAGGGAAGTCGGCTTTAAGCTGCTCGACATTCTCATAGACCCTATCAGAGACGCCTTGGAAGTTAAACTCATCAGGCACATCGACATCGGAGTTGCGATAAAGGCCACCATAGCAGGTACATTCTTTTCGGCTATCGGGAAGAATAACCTGAATATCCTTTATATCGCCATAAACATTTTTGAAGATTGTGGCGACAAGTTCCTTGATGGTTGCCTTATCCGAAGAAAGCAGACCATCGATGTAACGACTACCGTTTCCACAGAAAAGAACGGAACGCGGACAAGCGAGGCTCTTAGCCTTATACATCTTCGCCATGAAGTACACGATAGAGGCGAAGTGATAAAGGAACAGAGGCTTGTATGATTCTTTCAACTTCTTGGTGATTTCGCAACGGCTATCGTTGCTCAGCCAGAAGTTGATTATGTCCTTAGTGGAAACCTCTCGGTCTGAGCGCATCTTGATATTGCGCTGTTCAAGTTCATCGGTATGGTCGCCGAGATGAACGGTCTCGACGAAGCGTTCGTAAATGCCGTTTACACGGTCATTGTCGAACCCGCTGAAACCATTACCCCAAAGAACATCGCAACCGAAGTGAACGGAGTTCGCGATTTGAGGTTTGCTGTCGGCAAAATAGATGAAGTCGCTTGAACCGCCACCAATATCGACGATAGAGACAGCGTCAACGCTGTTGAAAGAGTTCTTTTTGCTGAAATAGTAGTAAGGTGCCTCTGATTCAGATACACAATCTATTTGCGGAGATCCGATGTTAAGGAGGTTCTTCGCTTCTTCTTGCCAAATGGTTGTATAGGTGTCCTTGATAGTACCCTTGAAGCTGAGAGGACGGAACCAAATCAGTTTAGTATTAGCAAGCAGACCGTTCTTTTGGAGGACGTCGGTCTTGATGATAAGGAGCAATTCTCGGATAAACAGGCGAAGTTCCTTCTCGTGGCTATCCTCCCACTTAATATCAGTGAGGATAGACTGGTTTCCAAGCCCCATTGATTTCTCGTAGAAGAAAGCGATGTTGCAGTTGTCGAACAACGAGGGCTTGCTTCTGTCGCCTTTCTGCACACATAGAGCGGTGCGAATCGGGAAGCGATAAATCGAGCCGTCTATAAGTGCCGGAACGAACTCGGTATTGAAGTTCTTGCGACATTTGGGAGCAATGGCGTTTTCAATTACCGAGACAAGCGAGTGCTGAGAAGAACGCTTGAAGTCGTGTAGGAAAGCTACCATCGGCTCATCCATATTGAGCTGTTCAGGTTCATTATCGCGACCGAACTTGCAGCACGAGATATAAGTGTTTGTAGTGCCAAGGTCAACGGCATAGGTGTACGCATCCTGTGTACGCTGAGCACGTTTCCAATTCGGGATAAGCACACCCTCGCAAGTGCCGCTGTCGAGGGTAAAGCGTAAGCTGATAGCGTCGAATTGAGAGTTGAATATCTCGTAGAACTTCGAGCCTGCATCTACCTCCCGTTCAAGATTTTGTTTAGAACGAACAACGGCAGGACGAACGCCGAATTTGGCGTGAGTATTATCCTTGTCGATTGTCTCAATTTCCTCGAAACGGTTATCATCGTTTCTGAAGAAGAACGACATCTCAAGATTGTTGATTGATACGGGGCGGTAATCTGTTGTTGCGTCGTTGACAACCGCCATCACCTTGAAGTAGTTGTTTTCGTTTCGGTTCGGAGAGAGAATGTTCGGGAAAACAGCGAGGTTAAAGCTGATGTTTTCACGTTGCAGGTTTACGATGCGACCACGAGAGCCGAGGTTATCAGAGTCAACATAATAGTCCTTGGTGTACTCCTGACCCTTATATTTAAGGGTTACGATAACTTTGGCATTAGTTACTTTGCAGACGCATTGGAAATCTCCCTCAATGAGTGATAAGGCTTCATGGCTAATGGGCAACATGAAGTCGTAATCTCTACTATCGTCTGCTCCAGCGTAAGTCATAGGCTGATAATAGTCCTTTGACAAGCGGAACGGCAGACGTATGAGAGTATCATTGAAGAAGTTTACAGTGCTGAGACCTGAATCCTTACCAACGGGCAGACCATTTATGACAAGCTCATTTGAGTTTTCAGAAATGATAGGCTTGAACTGCGGTTGCCAGTTCTTATTGATGTCAGGGTCTGTAATCTGAATTTGTTTGATGTAGTCACGCAGTTCTTTCATCTCGTCGCCCAGTGGGGAATTATCGACGAGATAGAACATATAGTTTTTGAAGTCCTTATCGCGAGCACCAAACAAACGAATATCACGGAAGTATGTGCCACCGGACTTACGCACGAGCGACGGCATCTGCTGGTAGCGTTTACCCATGAAAGAAGTTGTTCCGTTACCACGGTGATCAACTTTCTTGTCGAAGTCCGGTGGAGTTACGAAGCCGGTAAACGGCGATGAAGTGGCGAGAAGATAATCTCGTCCACCATCAACGAGCACCACAAAGAAAAGGCGATTGCCGGATGCTTTGAGGTCAGAGGCGAAGTAATTCTCGACTGCACTACCGAGGATAGGAACTTGATTTTTCAAGTTCTTCAGGTCAGTTGCAAGCTCCCATTCACGAATGACGATTTTACGGGAATCATCCCAACGTCCTTCGTGGAATGTGATATTATAGAGAAGTTCAAAAACATCGAGTGTATCAGACACAAGACGGTTGTAAGCGTCACCAGCGTTTTTCTTTGGGTCTTTCACTTCTTCGAGGGTACGGCGAAAAGCCTCCTTGACAACGAAGAACCGAGCAAAGGGAGTCGGGAGAGCATTTAACGCGCTACTGTTGTTAGTGCGTTGCTCTGAGATTTTGGCGAGGTCTCCGGCAGTGATAGGGCCTTTTTCTGCCGTCCACTCCTGACCTTTTAGGCCGCGCTCTATTATATTGAGGTCAACACTACTCATAGCGTTACATTATTTTAGAGGTATATTTATCAATAGCTTTATACACATAATCGAGGAAGCGACGGAACTTGATTGTGTGAGTATCGTCTTTATCCTTGTTGCTCGCACGAATCATATCTAACAGGTAATAGGACTCGTCCTTAGCGTCAAGCGAGAAGTCCTGAATCCAGTTAGAGAGTTTTGCTTTACGGTCATTAGGGTCAGCAATGGTAAGCGGAGCGAAGCCGCGTTTGTTTTCGGCAAGTTCCTGATACCATTCCGAGAAACGAGCGAGGAAGTTTCGGAGACAGACAAACGATTTGTCAGTATAGAAATCTTCATCGAATCCACGATTTTTAGACAGAGGGAACTGGTTCTCGTTTGGAAGGAAATAGACCAAACGAGAAAGCATCATCATGTCAGCGACTGCCTTAACAACATTGTTGTATGCGTCGCCGAGAGAAGAAACTGAAAGAGACTCAACATCTTCCTTGATAGCACGAGATAGAGCCTGAGTTTTATCGGGCTTGTCGGTCTTTGATAAGAAATCAAAGAGAGCGGTAGCAGCGACAAGTTCAACGAAGTGGGCTTTGTCCTCTTGTTTCTTCTCGTCGTTGGCGTAAGTGGTTTTCATCCCCTGCTCGCCAACATAATAAATATAATCAGACATAACGCTCTGCTCATAGTAAGCGAGAGCGGATTTAGTCTTTGTAAGGAAGTTAGCAGAATCGATGTCGCTATCGGTTGTAGAAGGGTCTTCTAGCGAGAAGTACGGAAGCACGGACACCGCACCCATAATAGCGTCCTTGACGTTAGGATGGTCGGTGGAATTACGAACTTTCTTTTCAAGGAGAGGATAACCAGAGGCTCCGGTGCCGCCGAAAATCGAGCTTATGATAAAGATGCGGTCGCCTTTCTGACAAGCGTTGCAGAACGCTTGGAACCAGTCAGCACCCTTTATCATCTCACCGAGAACGACAGTGCCAACATTGGGGCTTCCTTTGAAACCAACGGAGAGGTCATTGTCAAGGTTGGATTGTGAGAACATCGTCTGAACGAGGTATTTATTCACATCCTCAGAATTGAGGTTGCCAACATTGAGATATTGACCGAATGAACGCTTTTCGGCGATAGGCTCAGAAATATCGTTTTGCTGACCATTGAGTTTAGCAAGGTCAGCAATATCGGTGCCGAAGAAACCCGGTATGGGATTGAGGCGTTTGCCATCGCTGAGAATTACATTGTTGTAGACAGTCTCATATTCGCCAATAAGGGTTTGGAGATTACGCTTTTCCTCCAAGTCCATGTGTGGGTCAATAAGGACTGGAACAATCGTATAACCCTTAGCGTCCATACCTGCTGCAAGAAGCATGGTAATGGATTTCATAACTCGGAGGCCGGTGCCGCCGATACAGAATACAAATACCCTTTTCATAGTCAGAATTTGAGGAATTTATAAGCGTTGGTACGGCAGAAGTTGAAGTTGCACCAAACAACGGAGGTTAAGAAATAAAGGATTAAGCAATAGAGGGCATTATTAATGGCACACAACCAATAGAGGGATGTGAGGCCGGTCTTGATATTGGTCTTAATGCCGACATATTCAATAACGGCAGTACCAATAAGTGAGAGAATAAAGGCGATAGCCGCCCATAAGCCCCAGTGTTGAATCTTGTAATGACGGCCAGGCATTTCATTATACCCGGTATAGTAATAAATCGCGAGACCGATGCCAAGGACAGCAGTTAATATAAGCAGAATTGGTGAAAGCCCATCGAGCTGTCGCCATACCTGCTCCGCCTGAGCCTTCAACTGGTCATTGTTGGCGAAATTCTGTAAGAACTTGCCTTTAGACGGTAGGAGGAAAAATATTTTTATGATACCCATACTGAGTTGTTATTATTTCATTGATAAGACGAAACAAGGATGCGAACCGGAATCTCGTCGAAAGTATTAAGACGAGCGTTAAAGCAACCCTTGATAAACTTGTTGAAGGAGAAAGATCCAGACAAATCATTTTCTTGGTCAGCGTTTATGATAGTATTAAAGTCCATCAGATAGCGACCATCAAAAGGTTTATTAGTAAACGTCCACTCGACAACTTCATCATCGAGAGCGACGTTGTATAGTTTCACGAGGAAGTCAGCGTAAGAGCGACGTTTGAACTCACCCTTATATACGTGGTCATCCACTAGATGGTCTTCATCAGTAAGAAGTTCAACATCGACAGATGAGCCATAGGCAGCTTTAGCCTTAAAGCAGTCCTTTAGTATATCAGCATTGACAGCACTCCAAGGATAGCCGGTCATGTCAACTCTGACAATGAACGAGCAAGTATCTGAAACCTCACGGTCAAAAACAGTTATTGGGATATTCAGAACTCAGCATACCGTTTTTTACGTTCTCAATGGTATAATTTGGCGTATGGTAATTCATTGCCATATCGCCCGACTCGACATAGGAATTGGTTGCCTCGCACCAACGAGCGATATTATTCCTCATGGCAGCCACATTCTCAGAATTACCTATGATAATGAAATAATAAGGCGAGTTGGCTTCAGCAACCGAGCCGTTAGGATTAAGGAACTCTGAATTAGCGCAAACGAAAGAGAGCGAAACATTCGAGTGTACGCCGATGACGTTTCTGATCTGCTCCTGATATTGGAGAAGTTCAGGTGCGGCAGTCTTACCCATAGGGCTATATTTCATATCAGAAACAAGAATAGCGACTTCGTTCTTGGAGGTATCGATATTCTCGATGATATTGTGAAGCATCGCAGGTACGTGTGTTGATGAGTTAGAAACGAAAGCACCTGCATTCATGCTATTGCGGAAATTACCGAGAGTAACGGGGGTGTCAATATCGCCGCCGTTCGACATAGTGTAAACATTGCCATCGGTAATTGGAGCAACGCCGGAGAAAACAGACCATACTGTTTTCTTGAAATTGTTAGCCTGATTAGCTCGAAAAAAACCATTCATGCTACCGGAAGTCTCAACATAAAGTTTTGCAGATTCAGGTAGTTTTGGAGAGAATAATTCTACAATCGTGTCAAGCGGTGCTCCATTGGTATCGAAATGAGGGTCAGCTATTGAGTTAACATCTCGCCCGCACGATGATAATACTATTGCCCAAGTTATACCTGCAATAACAAAAATATGGCGTATGATTGGAATATTCATAGAGGGCTCTCCATGTATTTGTATTGTCCATGACCCTCTATGGACTTGTTAAACAAAAAAAGCGCAGGATCCGTACCGTTACTCGTCCTGCTAATCTGTGGCTGTGGCTGCCGTCACTTCGTAGAACGAGTAACGTAGAGCCTACGCCGTATGATATGATACGCCAAAGGGGACATACCTATAAGGTATAATCCACCTAAGGGTATATTAACCATACCCGAGACATCTATCGTTACTTCATTCTTGACGAAGTTTTGAAACTGCCACATTCCAGATTAGCCAAGAATCAAGCGTCGATAAACGCTTTCATTATGTAATGACCTCCCTCGTTCCGGCTCCATAGTGGAGTCTCACGGCGTAAGGTCAGTGCAAAATTAACAAATTTTTCCGACATGACAATCGTTTGTGCTTAGAAACAGGCGTTTTGAAGTATAGATCGGTCATAAAATTGTGTCGAACGACGTTATTAGAATGGAAGAAATACTCATATTACTTCTGTGACTTCTATCTTATAACACTGTGTGCGGATATTGTTGCTAATTCTCTATAAATCCTGCTATGGGTGACATGAGTTTGTTAATTTAGATAATATCTTATTGGAATTGTGTCTAATAATAGGGATTTAGCAATGAGTTTGTGCGAACTTTGTAGCCACAAAACAAATGAGATATGAATACCATTCAAAATAATATGGCTCCCGAACAGAGTGATGACGAGATAAAGGCGTGGATGAAGGAATATCCGCAGGAGTATGGTGAGTTTGCAGCGTCTATGGGCGAGGCTGACTTGTTGGAGGTGTTTCTTATGGGACAGTCAGCGTTTTCCGCTTCGCCTGAGTTCCTGAAGAGGCTAGAGGATATGGTCGACCTAGACAATCTGGACTTGGAGGAACTTCTGAAGACTCTCCGGGAATCGGGCTATGCCCGTATCGTACTTAGTGGGCAACCGGAGGATAGCGAATGGGAGAAATACCGGATGCCCTTTGTTGCATGGCTGAAATATGGACGCTCATCGGAGATGCTGATTGAGAATCTTGAAGATGCCGCACAGGTGGTTGACAATCGGCAGTACCAATGGCAGCTCACAAAATTCTTGAAGGCATTTATGACCCGTGAGATTGAGAACAATTATCGAACACGAAAGGAGTTGAAGGAGTTTCTGGACTTCCGGAAAAGTGTCGATAACGGAGATTTGGCAGACTGGGTATTGGACGGTATTGATGAACCAAAGCCAACTTCCAAAGTTTCAGAAGGAGAGGCGTTCGTTCATGACCTTACTTCCCTTTTGTCTTCTCACGATAGTGAGACAGTCAGACGTATCGGTCAATGGACGCAGACGCATGTCAGTGGCGTCGATATTGCACATCTATACATAGCACTGGTGGAGTCAGGCGAACTTGATGCCGCCAGACCCGTAAAACAGTTTGCCGGGGTATTGGCCACCACTTTTCCCGAAAGCAGAATCGTTGGCGAGCGACAGGTTCAGAAAAGTGTCAATGTTCTACAGAGTCTATATCCCAATCGCAAACGATATGTCAAGGATGAGCCGGAACACCGTTTTGCAATCGACATGATAAAAACCGAAATTCTGCTGATTAATACCGACGAAGTTGATTGAAATAAGCCCTTTTTGATTCGTTTGATTCGTTTCAGTATTCGCGAACTTAACGAACCGTCATTTCTTTTCAATCCAATAAATTACGCTATACTTTTGCGTCACCGTTCCTTTTCGGAGCGGTGGCCTTTTCGCTTTATGCCGTCAGCGGAACTGCCATAATCCGGACGGCAATCGGAATAAACATGCAAGACTTTTTAGATATGCTGAATGAAGGCCGCGCTCATGTCAAGGTGGAGATGAGTGCCGAAGACCTCAAAGCATTTTCGGAGGACTTGATCCGCCGCGCAAAGGATGAACTCGGCTCGATGGTCGAGGCAGCCAAGAAAGAACGTATGCTCACCAAAGCCGAGGTAAAGGAACTCTTTGGCGTATGCGATGCCACACTCTGGCACTGGGCAAATAAAGGCATCCTCAAACCTGTCAAGACCGGCAACAAGATTATGTACCCTGAATATGAGGTACGCAAAGCCCTCGGACAACGTAACATCAACATCTGAGCATCATGAAAGCGAATGGCTATTACAACCATCCACGTTTTCCGATGGAAGCCGGATGTGGATTGATCGAGGAGGATAGCATTGCCTTTACCAGCGATTCCGGTAAAACTACCGAAACTCCTTCTTTCCCTCTGGAGATATTTCCGAAAGCAATCCGCGACATAATAGAGGCTCTTGAGGAGTATGAGAACTATAATGTCGATTTCTCTTCGGCTTCATTCCTTACAGTATTCGCGGCTGCTATGGGCAATACTTGGTCAGTCCGCTTCATGACCGGATGGGTAAGCCGATCGATAATCTACATGGTGCTTGTAGGCTCGCCGAGCTGTGGCAAGACTCCGCCATTGCAACAGGCGGTCGCACCGCTTCTTAAACTCGACGGAGAGTATGACATGATCTATTGCAAGGAGATGGAAACCTACCGTCGATGGGAACGCATGTCGGCAAAGCAGCGTGAGAAACATTTTCTCCCTGAAGAAATGAAGATGCCACAACGAAAATGCCATGTAGTGGTTGACTCCACTGTAGAGGCTCTTATCGGGGCGTTGCGCGACAATCCGCGCGGAGTGCTGATTTACAAGGATGAGATAGACAGCCTTCTTTCCAATTTCAACCGCTACAACGGTTCGGACGAGGGCTACTTTCTCAGTCTGTTCAGCGGTACGCCTTTCAAGTACAGCCGAAAGTCAAACAACGAGCATATCTTCCTCGCCAATCCCTATTGTTCTATTATTGGCACTACACAGCCCGGTCGTCTGGGCGAACAGTTCGGCGGCAAGCGAATGATGAATGGCTTTTCATCCCGATTCCTGAAAGTCTATCCCGAAATTGACGAGATGCTGTCGTGGAACGACACCGCCATGCCGGACGGCGTTCTTGAAGAATGGGAACGAATTATCCGAAGGGTAATAACCGTCACTCCTTCAACAGACCAAGAGGGAAAAGCAACCTCAATAGAGCTACTGTTTTCCCAAGAGGCAAAGCTCCGCGTAATTCAATGGAAAGACGAGGTCAATAACAAGGCTTATGCTGAAACGGATTCAGATGCTGTCAGGGCGTTGTGCGGCAAACTGGAAACTTATCTGGTCCGCTTCTGTCTGGTCATACAGATTATGCACTGCATCTGTGGAGAATCGGGCATGGATAAAATTGAACCGGGAACTGCCGAACTCGCCATCAGGCTCACCGAATATTTCAGAAACATGGAGAGCCGGATTGCACCGGAGATTGAAACCGGTATCCTTGACAACCGGTTCACCGAGTTACTCGGAAACCTCAGGGATTCGTTCACCACGGCAGAAGCTGTCCGGGAAGCCCTGCAACTCGGAATCTCGGAATCTTCGGTCAAGAGATTCCTAAGAGACGGAGGCCGAAGATTCGTGAAGAAAAAGTCACACGGTTGCTATCGCAAAATATGACCCATGCGCTGACACTATGAACTTTTGACATTATGACATTTTCGACCGAGGTCGAACTGATTGAGATACCCCGGTTGCTCACGCCTGATTTGGAGTATAAACCTTGCTTTGCAAGATATGCCGATTGTGTCCACAACGGCTATCCCGCCTCCCCCGAGGTGAGGGTCAATCCCGCTCGAAACTCGCAGTCTTTTGTCTAATGATACATTGCCCGTGAACGATGATAGACTGAAAAATGAATGATGAAAAACTGAAAATCTGCGTTTGATATATTATCAAGCAACACATTTATCATGAACCGTGATACTTCGGTTAATCGGTCATCGTCACATTGGATAATCTATACATTGGATAATATGATAATGAGCCATTGGACAATGGAGCATTAGACGATCGAGACAACCAGGTATTATATCATCAAGGTATCAGGTCATCAAATCATCAAGCTATCATTATACCAAGTCATATAGTCTTCATTGTATCAGATATTCAATCAACCAATCTATCAAACCATAATATCTTAAAAAGTTAATCTCTATGCCGGATAAAAAATCCATCACTATAAAAATACGTGTCGATTCGCAGACCCACGCAGAAATGCAGTCAAGAGCCGACCGATACACCGACGGTAATCTGAGTGCGTTTGTACGTTGTGCCACACTCAAATATGAAGAGCAGCCGATGGCTGACCGAGACAATCCCCGTATGATTGCTTTGATTAAATCTGCTATCAAGCTCATCGAAAGAACCGGCACCAACACCAATCAGGTCGCCAAGCACATCAACGAGCAGCAGAAAATGAATCCTTACTCGTTGCGGGCGGCAGATCTTCTTCCCTTCGGTCAGTTTTGCGAGGGTACAGATAAAATCCGGCAGATGCTGACATACCTCTATAACATGATAATTTTAGGAAAATGATAGTCAAGAAACTCAACGATGTGTCCGGCGGCGGTTTCCCCGGCGCTCGATATAACGAGAAGAAGATTGCTGATGGTGTGGCAACCCTTATGGCGATGGAGAATGTCAGCGAGGCGTTGCGCCACAATGTCGAGACGCTGCACCGCTTCGGCCTTGATGCCTCGGCTGAAGTCGAGAGGTATATGAAAGAAAACTCTAAGACCTACGGCAATACAAAGACAACACGTTTCCAGTTCCACGTGTCGACCTCCGTGAAAGGACGCGCCATGTCGCCGGAAGAACTTACCGACTTTGCGCGTGAACTTATGGAGGGTATGGGCTATGCCCGTCAGCCGTATTTTGTTTACGCCCACCACGATACCGGTAATAACCATGTGCATATTCTCTCGACGAGAATAAAGCCTAACGGTTATGCCATTTCTGACCATCAGGACAGGCGCAGGCTTAACGAGTGCGCAAATCGCATATTATCTCCTGACATCAAGAAAGATATTGACCGGATTCTCTGTTACGACTATGAAACGGAGGGTCAGTTTGCCAATATCGTCAAGACTCATGGTTACAAGATAGAGAAATCGCTCGACGGCTACCGTCTGTTCAAGTGTGGAGGCGACGCCGGTAATATCGCCATCGATGACATCCTCAATCGAATCACCAAAAACAGCCCGAAGCGCAAAGACCGCGCTACGCAGCTTCGCGCTATAATCCGGAAATACAAGGGCGAGATAGCCGAGGGAAAATGTCAAAATGTCGATAATGTCAAAGTGTCAAAAGGTAAGAAGCGAAAGCCAGTAAAAGCAAAACTGAATACCGACATCCGCAAAATACTTGACAACCACGGCAAACCGTTGAGCGAGGAGAACTGCCAGCGCATACAGACTCTCATTGATGTTCTCAAGACAAAGTTTGGCATAGACATCAGTTTCCAGAAGGACAAGGACGGCAGGGTGAGAGGTTACAGTGTAATCGACCATGCCGAAAAGATTGCCTTCGACGGCAGCAAGGTGATGAAACTGTCGGAGCTTATTGATTTCGCCATCAAGCCACAAAGGGAACCATCGCCGCTTGACGTGTACCGCGACCTGTTCACTGTCGAGGTGGGCAAAGACAGCAGAGGGAACTATATGCTCATCAATGTCAAAGACGGCTCGACGTACAGCAAGCCAATCTCACCGAGGCAGTACGCATGGTATAACGGCGTAAAGGATGACGAGCGCGAAGATGTAGGTCTGACAATAGCTGCCACGATATTCTCCGAGGAGATACTGACCGAATATCTCATGCGCTATCCGATACACAACCATCAAGAGAGGATAAAGGGCATGGCAGTTGTCAAACATAGAAACGGCAACTACTGCCTCCACCTGGCACTGACAGACGTCTATATGCCTTTGATTGAATTAACTCCGGAGGAGGAAGCCAAGTTCCGCTCTCTACATGCCGATGAACAAGCAAGACAAGACTTCCTGATGTCAATAGCCATGCTGCATCTTACTCGAAAGGATGCCGAGGCAGTTAAAGAGAGGATAAAGCAGAATACCCAATCCAAAGCTGGAGTCCGTATTCTCCCTTCCCGTCCACAGGACTACTCCCCGGAAATCTCGCAAGTGTTCACATTCAATCTTGCCAACGCACTATCTTCCCTCAATGTCAGTTCCGGCTCATCCGGCTACAAGCGCGAGCACGAAGTCGGCAACCGCTCCCGCTACGACGACATCGACAACCGTCAGTCCGGCACCCGACTTACAATGTAAGAATGAAGTAGTGACTATCTCAGCGCACCACGCCGATAGTCACTATTATTTTGCAGAGAATTTAATGTAGAATTTAATTGGGTTTAGAATTAAACGCTACTTTTTAATACAGTTTAATCAAGCCGATTTATCGTGGTTTATAGCGATTTAGATAGTGACTATTATAGTGACTACGCCCTGTAGTGACTAAAAGAAAAATCGCCAACTCTGTAAGAATTAGCGATTTAATCTTTGCTTGGGTGGTGCCACCAGGAATCGAACCGGGGACACAAGGATTTTCAGTCCTTTGCTCTACCAACTGAGCTATGGCACCATGTTTATCTCTTTTGCGGTTGCAAAGATAGTGAAACTTTTGTACTATACAATAGCTTTCATAATAAAAAACGCTGATAATTGGCTATGTGGCTAATTATCAGTGTTTATGATTTGAGAAAAAATATTGAAAAAGTTTTATAGCTATGCTTTTTCCGCTTCTTCTTCCTTCAAAGGATTCCATCCTTGTGCTTTGAGTTCAAACTCTTGGCCGTCACGGGTAATTAGTGCACAGCCTAATTCTGGTTTGGTGATATGGCCAATCAGCTTGACGCCTTCCATTTCGGCAACCTTTTCATGGTCGGCAATGGGGACGGTGAACAATAACTCATAATCCTCGCCTCCGTTCAGTGCACAAGTGCTCAGGTTCATATTGAATTCTTCTGCCATTACAGCTGTCTGATAGTCGATAGGAATATGTTCTTCGTAAACGCGGCAACCCACTTTGCTTTGGGTACAGATATGCAGTAATTCCGAAGAAAGACCGTCCGATATATCCATCATGGAGGTGGGTTGTATACCCTCTTCTGCCAGTTTCTGGATGATGTCACGGCGTGCTTCGGGTTTTAACTGACGTTCCAGAAGATACTCTTTCCCCGAAAAGTCCGGTTGCAAATCTTTGTCACCTCCTTTGAGAACCGCTTTTTCACGTTCTAAAAGTTGTAATCCCATGTAGGCGGCACCTAGGTTACCGCTGACACAAATCAGGTCAGTCACGCGGGCACCATTACGGTAGACTACTTTTCCTTTCTCCCCCTCGCCTATGCAGGTGATGCTGATGGTAAGCCCGGTATAGGAAGCGGAGGTGTCTCCTCCCACGATGTCAACATCATATTCTTCGCAAGCCAGACGGATACCGGTATAGAGTTCCTCCATGTCTTCTATACTGAAACGTTTGGATATACCCAAGGAAACGGTAATTTGCTTCGGCGTGCCGTTCATGGCATAGATATCGGAAAAATTGACTACAGCCGATTTATATCCCAAATGCTTGAGAGGTACATACACAAGGTCGAAGTGTACACCTTCCATCAGTAAGTCAGTAGTAACGAGTACTTCCTTTTCGGCCGAGTAGGAGAGGACGGCGGCATCATCTCCGACACCGTATCGGCTCGACTCGTTCTTTAGTTTTATGCTTTCGGTGAGGTGGTGGATGAGGCCGAACTCGCCGAGGGTGGCTATTTCTGTTCTCATGCTTTCTTATGCTCTATTAATTAGTTCCCGCATAATCTCTGTCATTCTCGGTTGTGCTTCGTCGGCAGCTTTCTGCACTTCTTCGTGAGAAACTTCTACGATTTTACCTTCCACACCCAGGTCTGTAATGACAGATACACCAAATACTTTGATTCCGCAATGATTTGCCACAATAACTTCTGGTACGGTGGACATGCCCACTGCATCAGCACCCAAAATGTGGAACAGCTTATATTCTGCAGGCGTTTCGAATGTAGGACCTTGCGTACCGATGTAGACACCGTGCTGAACCTTGATGTCCTTTTCTGCTGCAATAGCATCAGCCTTGCGAATCAGTTCTTTGTCGTATGCTTCGCTCATATCCGGGAAGCGGGGACCGTAGGGTATGTTTTTGCCACGCAACGGATGTTCGGGGAAGTAGTTTATATGGTCGGTGATAATCATCAAGTCGCCAATTTCAAAATCCGGGTTGGTACCGCCGCTGGCATTGGATACGAACAGAGTTTTGATGCCTAGTTCATGCATTACGCGTACGGGGAAGGTTACTTCCTTCATGGAATAGCCTTCATAGAAATGAAAACGTCCCTGCATCGCCATGATGTCCTTGTTGCCCAATTTGCCGAAGATGAGTTTTCCGCTGTGCCCCTCTACAGTAGAGACGGGGAAGTTGGGGATTTCTTCGTACTTTATTTCATACTTTTCGGTGATTTCGTTGGCAAGGCTGCCGAGTCCGGTACCGAGGATGATTGCTGTCTCAGGCTGGGTATGCATCTTTCCTTTCAGAAAGGCTGCTGTTTCTTGAATGCGCTCTAACATAGCCAATAATGTTTTGGTTAAATATATATTGTTGATTCTGTAAAATTTCTATTTCTATCGGCAGCACGTAGATGTGCGGCTTCAGTATTTCATCCAGTGTAGAATGAATCTTTAGCTTTGCCGCATCTTTTTCTGTGATGATTATCAGTCTTTTCCATTCTTCCAGATGCAAGAATTGCTCCTTTATCTGCGATAAATCCTTGGGGGTAAAGTCATGATGGTCATCAAATGCTAGTAAATTGACGTGTGAGGTGTAAGATTCTATTTCTTTCTGCAAGGGAGCGGGGGAGGCGATGCCTGTCACCAGCAGCACCTGCTCGTTTCCGGTGAAGCAGGAGAGAATTTTCCGGCTGTTCGTTTTCTCAGGAAATAGTGGCATCAACATCCCATAGCGGAATCTGGAGAAGTACAGTTGCTGGTATGGATAAAGATGAAGCCGCTTGGCGATGATGTTGAAGTCTATTGGCTTGATGTCATCCGGACATTTGGTGACGATGACTATCTGCGCCCGGTTTTTACTGCTTGAAGGTTCGCGGAGTCTTCCGGCAGGGAGCAAGGCATCGTCGCATAGTAATCGGTGAAAATCAGTCAGTAGAATGTTCAGTCCGGCTTTTACATGGCGATGTTGGAAGGCATCGTCTAGGATAATGGCTTCTACGGTGGGATTTTCCAGTCTCAGCAGTTGTTCAATACCGTGGCAACGGTTTTCGTCTACTGCTACCCATGCATTAGGGAATTTATTTTTAATTTGATATGGCTCGTCACCTATTTGCTGTACATTGCTCTTGTCATCGGCCAGTACATAGCCTCGGCTTTTACGCTTGTACCCCCGACTGAGGGTGGCTACATTCACTCCGTTTTTTTGTAATAGCTTTATCAGATATTCGGTATGTGGCGTCTTACCAGTTCCACCCACAGCAAGGTTGCCCACACATATTACTGGAACGTCAAAACTCTTTGACCGGAGCCAGCCCCAGTCAAAGAGTTTATTTCGCAAGCATACCCCTATCCCATAAAGCCATGATAGGGGATATAGCCAGTGATATATCTTAATAAAGTTTTCCTCCATTTATTGAATATTCAGTTCAAAGGGTACACGTGCTTGTATACGGTTATATTTGTCAAAATTCTCCAGGACGCTAATTTGCTGGTATATCGCACCCATTGTGCCTTTCAGCATGCGTACTTTGACGTAGTTACCTGGATTGGTGTTCATTAAGCTTTCAAAGAAACTTTTCTTTTTCGGATAACTCATCACAGTATAGGCATCTACTCCAGCCTTTGCAATGGCAATGTCTAAAGCTTTGTCTAAACCACCCAATTCGTCGACCAGTCCTAGTTCCTTGGCTTTGCTTCCGGTCCACACACGGCCCTGGGCAATTTTATTCAAGTTTTCCTTGCTGATGCCTCGGCCATCGGAGCAGCGGGTGAGGAAGAGGTCATATCCGTTGTTTACATACATTTGCATCAGCCCCTTTTCACTGTCATTCATCGGGCGTGTCAGCATGCCGAAGTCTGCGTATTTATTGGTTTTCACTACATCAAAGTTTATCCCGATTTTCTCAGTCAGCCCCTTTGCGTTGGGGAACATGCCGAAGATACCGATAGAACCCGTCAGTGTGGTAGGTTCAGCCACGATGGTGTCTGCACTGCAGGAAATGTAGTAACCTCCTGAAGCTGCATAGTCACCCATGGAAACAATGACCGGTTTCTCTTTCTTTAGTTCGTTGACTGCATACCATATCTGTTCTGAACCATAGGCGCTTCCGCCCGGTGAGTTTATGCGTAATACTACAGCTTTTATATCTTCATCATCTTTCAGCTTGCGCAGGTCTTTTATCACCTTTTTAGAGTTGATGCCTTCTTCGCTGGAGGCAGAAGATGAACCGCTATCAATTTCTCCATAGGCATAGTATACGGCAATCACATTTCCACTTTTGTCTTTGGGAACATTCTTCTTTACGTTAATCATGTCCTGTAAACCAAGTACGGGCATGCGGTCGTCTTTGTCGATGCCTACCATCGCTTTCAGGTAGTTGTGCACATCATTCTTATATATTAATGTATCGACCAGTCCGCATTGCACACTTTCTTCTGCGGGATAGAACATCAACATGCGGTCGGCAATGGCGTTCAGTGAGTCTACAGATATTTTGCGTGATTCTGCAACATCATTGGTCACTTCTCCCCAGATAGAGGTCAGGTAAGCATCGATTTGTTCACGGTTGGCAGGGCTCATTTCGGTAGAGATGAAAGGCTCTACAGCCGATTTGTAGGTACCTACTTTGAATATCTGCATTTCTACTCCGATTTTGGCCAGCAAATCCTTGAAGAACATGGGGGCAGCGGCCAAGCCCTTCCACTCGACCATACCTTGCGGGTTCAGCAACACCTTGTCGGCTACACTTGACAGATAATAAAGACCTTGGGAATAGCTGTCACCATAAGCCACGATGAATTTTCCCGATTCCTTGAAATCCTTCAATGCATTGCGTATTTCTTCGCATGAAGCAAATCCTGTACCTAGCGAAGTCGCTTCTATATAGATACCTTTAATGTCGTCATTCTCTTTTGCTTTTTTGATAGAGGAGAGTACATCATCCAGACCATAAGTCTTATAATTGTCTCCCATAAGGGCATCGAACGGATTGTCTTGGCTGCGTTCAGCCAGTGCACCATTCAAATCCAGCATCATAATGGAGTTTTTGCGTACTTGCGTTTCCGACTCCGAAGATGATACCATACTGAAAACCACCAGAATACTGATGAAAACTAAAACAACGACTGATACGATGATGCCGGTAATGGTGGCAAACGTAAATTTCAGAAAATCTTTCATTGCACTTTATTGTTTTTAGTATGCTAACTTTTAAAAGCTAACAAAGATAAATAATTAGGTTGATATTTACCCTATCTGTCGCTGAGTTTTTCTGTTTGTCACAGTATTGTGGCAGATTTCATTCTCTTTTCTTTTATCTTTGAAGTATGTCATTTCGTTCTTTATGGATAGTTAGTTTGTAAAATGCCAGAATATAATTGCTGTCTTCTTACTTTCTACCTTGTTTTTCCCTAAAAAACTAATCTTTCCACGGCAATGTTCTTTTCTTACCACAGCTGTGGTAAGAAAGAAACGCGGGTGTGGTAAGAAAGAAACATATCTGTGGTGAGAAAAGTTGTTCAGTAGTTCTCGTTTAGTATCCGGGCTTTCCGGATGTAGCCTTTCGCAGGTTTATTGTCAGTTTTCTTTGGGCTCCTCAAGCGTGGTGCCGGCCGTTCTGTGGTCTATGTCAAGGGGTGAACTTAGTATATTCCGATGCGCGCTCGTATATATATAATGTGTTCCTTACTTTTCTGTATTCTTTTTCCTTCAAGGATTATGTTTTAAAACATATCTGGCAGTCAGTATTTTATGGAAAAGTTTTCAAAAATCCTCAAAAAAAGCTTGTATATATTTTGCAGATGTCCTTAAAAGCTCTACTTTTGCATCCGCTTTCGGGAACGAGGGCAGCGATAGTTTGACATTCTGACAGCAAAACGGAGCTATAATCTATCATTTTTCTTCTCTTTGCCATAGGTTCCTTTCGGAGCTTGGGTCTTGGAAAAGAAAAAAGAAAAAAAAACTTCCGGAAAAATTTGGAAGTTGTGCTTTAAAGTTCTTACCTTTGCACCCGCTTTTGAAAA
This sequence comes from Bacteroides sp. L10-4, assembly GCF_013373675.1. Taxonomy (NCBI): domain Bacteria; kingdom Pseudomonadati; phylum Bacteroidota; class Bacteroidia; order Bacteroidales; family Bacteroidaceae; genus Bacteroides; species Bacteroides sp. L10-4. The sequence goes on along the minus strand of NZ_JABXJH010000053.1, from coordinate 243 downwards.
CGAAAGCAGCGCGAGTTGACATTCTTTTTTTAGAGACGGTGCACGGCAGTTCTTCTTTCTTTTATTTCTTTTTGCCTCCCTTTCGACAAGAGAGACGACGGGGAAAGAGAAAAGGAAAGAAAGAAAAAAAAACTTCCGGAAAAATTTGGAAGTTATGCTTTGAAGTTCTTACCTTTGCACCCGCTTTCTGAAAGGAACAGCATCGCAGTTAAGACAGCGATCTTTGAACAGATTTACATAAAC
>NZ_JABXJH010000052.1:0-34005 GCF_013373675.1 Bacteroides sp. L10-4 | reverse complement strand
TGGGAACAACACCGCACCTGGGTACGTTTCCATGTTCATTAACTCGATTTCCGGCAAAATCCTTGCAGATTCCGAGGATTCTGACGAAATTTGCTATGAAGTTGCGCATAAGCAGTGCAATAGTAGTTAACGGTGTGGTTACCACTAATTTAATAATAATCCGCAAATTGTGCAACTTTTTCATTTGTAAATATTTAGAATTTTAATTCAACCAACGGGTTATAAATAATAACTCATGAACGAAGCATTCCTTATAAGACATTTATCCTGCAAAAATTATATAGTTCAGACAGATTAAAAAAACAGAACGGCACATTTTCTTTCAGAAAATGTGCCGTTCCTCATACAAACACTATTTCAAGAGGTAACCATCGAATAAAAGATTATCCTGCCACTACTTATTGGAGTTAAAAATTATAAGCGATGGTTGCTATAAAGTTACGGGGTTTTGCAAGTTTTGTAGCACTACTGAAGTAATGGTTATTGAAAATATTATTGATGTTGCAAGACAATGTTATACTATTTTTTATAGTGTAATAAATACCTGCATCCACAATATAGCGTGACGGATCATAAACATTATTTTCAATACTACTATATATACGGTCGGTGAAGGTACCACTTAAATGGAAAGAAAAGTCTTTCAGTATACCACGTGGAATGGTATAGTCAGCATAGGTATAGAAAGTAGTACGCGGAACACCAGTTGCACGAATATTAATCTTTCCATCCTCGTCCAAAGTAACCCAGTCTGCATCTTGAGGAATCCAATCCATGTTGCTGGCAATTTGGCGATAATCAGACCATCCCAAACCTCCTACAATCTGAAGATTGGTCACAGGATGCAGTGTAATGTCAAAATCAAATCCCTTGGAAGTGGCACGACCGACTTGAGCTTGTACCGTCTTCTTTATCACCTCGTCGCCTTCCTGTACGGTCTGTTCACCAATCTTGGTTACTACATTAAATTTACGGATATAATAGACACTGGCATTTACATCTATCCACTTGCTTTCATACCGTGCCCCGAATTCAAACTGATTACCACGCTGCGGCTTGAATACTTCACCACCGGCATCATCCGGAATAAATTCGTGCCCGTTGCGATCATAATAAATCACATCTTTATTATACATGGTATTATATGGTTTGAAGAAAGAAGCGGCAGAAGCATAAAGCGAGACTTCTGGAATCGGCAAATACACCAATCCGGCACGGTAGGTAAAAGCAGAAGTTGAAACTTTCTGCCAGTCTGTACGATTGGCATCATCATAATGCTGACGTCCGTCACTGATTGTTGCTGTTGCCTTTTTGTATCTATAGGTATCGAAACGACCGCTAAGCATACCTTTCCAGTGTTCGTTAATATCAAAAACATCCGTCAGGTAAATTGCATTCGTAGTATAATGGCTGATGGAAGCGGCAGAAACTTTACTATCCCACCAATCACGTACATAATGAGGATTGGCAACAGATACCATTTCATTCAATCCCGGTCCCCACACATCTCCATCGCCATAACCGTTATATTGGGTGAAATTGAAATAGGAATAAGTCCATCCAAGTGTATAGTTATGCTTGACGTTGCCAGTCTCGAACTTACCGGTAAAATCGAGCATATTGCTGGTGATACGATGGTCGGGATTAAAACAAAGAGGAAATCCGCTACGTACTGAATCCACTTCTATATATTTTATATTTCCGGTTCTACTATCTTTGTAATACCAGTCATATATAGGTTCATCACTGGTACGGTAACTGACTTTTTCGACACAAGAGTAGTCCAAGTTACTGTGATTATAAGAAAAACGGTCACGCAAGGTCAGCCAGCCCGCCAATTCATGAGTATAGGTAGCCAGTACATCTACATTGCGGCGGCGCATGCTATTGTTGGCGATGTCATTAAATACATCTTCATAGTCACAAAGCGGGTTACATTCACCATTTTTAGCAAACAGTCTGTCTCCGTCCACGCTATAGACATCTCCGGGCATGGTAGGAGCACCACCTATATCTGTGGTATAATGGTCATCATTGAAATTAACACTTGCATCCAGATATCCTTTCTTACCGACTTGAGAGCCGATAGCAAACATTCCGGAAAAGCGGTCTGCATTTACCATACGATAACCATCACCGTTGGCATAGTAAATATTGGCACGATAATTTACCGACCCTGCCAACTTGCCACCAAATCCCACGTTAGCTTCTTTTTGTTCCCAACTGCCATAGCTTATACTGGCATTACCCGTAAAGCGTTCTGATGGTTTCTTACGAATGATGTTGATAATCCCACCCATCACAGAATGGCCTGCCAATATGGAAGCCGGCCCTTTGATAACTTCTATGGACTCAACCGAAGAAAGGTCGCCGAAAGGTATTGTATTCGTCAAAGAACGTTCATCACGTATACCGTCATAAGCAATCACGGCATCAGAAGTTCCACGAATACTGTAACGTTGGAAGGCTCCTAACTGATTTGAACTTAAAACGACCCCAGGCAAGAAACGTACAGCATCTTCCATGTTAGTGATATGCTTACGCTGCAGGGTGACACGGTCTATTTTGGTTACAGTCATGGGGAGATACTTCAACGGAACAGCCATATTCAGCATATCTACCGGCTGGTCTTGCAAAGGTCTCTTCTGCTTGGCCGTAATCTCCACCTCATTAATCTTAAAAATGCTGTCTGTGAGACTTTTACTCTGCCCAAACACCCATAATGGGCAAGCGGCAGCTAATACTAAAAATACTTTCTTGTTCATCTTTACATCTTAAATTAAAAAATCTATTACCTATTTCCTAAACTTCTTTATCTTCCTAAGAATCCATTTAACGGATAAGACTACCCCCGTCAAAGAAAGGAAAGTTCCACCTATCATTAAGGTAAACATGACAATATTCCAAAGAATGGGGCGGTCTGTGAGATATTTGATATTCAAACTATGTAAGCCACTGTATAAAAACCTACGGGTACGTCCATCATCATCTATACGCCTTTGCGAGATATTCTCCGGTCGTAATACAGATGAGTATGCATGTCGTCGTCTACAATTACCCGATAAACAGGAAGCGGATTGCGCTCCTTCTTTTTACCATAATAATCGGCATCATACTCAGAAAGTAAGTCCATTTTCCAACGAACACTGTCACCAAACTGCTGTCTGACATCCATACGGATCATCTCTTCAGTCAACCGAAAAGGACGTACGGAAATAGTGTCTGACGAATCTATGTTCTGTACAGTATTGTTCATTCTGATTTTATAATAAGGATTTCTTCGCCAGCTGCTCCAAGTAATTCTCTTTATTGAATCAGAGGTGGACAGCACAGTCCGGTAGTCCAGTGCATAAGCCTCGACGGGTAACATACTGTCTTGACGGAAACGTCCGGAAAACATTTGCTTCTGCTTCTCTTTCGGAGCTTTCTTCATCCAGTCCGGCATATCTGTCAGCGACATAAGTCCGCTGAAAGCAAAAGTAATGGCAAACAAGCCAAAACACACACCACTGATAAAATGCCACTTATACCAACTTTTACGATAGGGAGAGCGAAAATAGCCCAGCTTGCGTTGTTTCCACCAGTCTTGAATACCCAACCAAAGTCCGGCAAAACACATAATGCAACCTATTCCAGCAGCCCACTTGACAAATTCTATCCAAGCCGTCTGATGCTGACGTAATGAGGTGAAATATACCCAATGCGGGATTGCTCCCAACCATGCCCAGAACCGGCTGTTTTTATCCGTAAACTGTAATACTCTTCCATCGCGGGAAGTCATATAAAGTTGATGCTGCTCCGGGTCATCAAAATAATATTTATAAATCGGCATTTCCTCACTTAACCTGCCGAAAGGTATCCACTGGTCCACTTCCTGCAAAGTATCAATGCGATGGACAGAAGCGTCGCACCATAGGCTTATTATTTTCTGCCGCACTTCCTCATTAAAGTCTTCCACAGGTTCCAATGTATCCAAATACTTATCTCCCGGTACGTCTTTCCCGCGGAAACTAACCACAGGACGATCAAAACGCATCTCTATGGAGAGAGATTGTAACTTGGCAGAGTCCGGCACATAAGCTATTATACTATCTATTGCCGGCAATGCACCTTGAAGCGGCTGCTGTCTTTGCAGTTTGTACTCTTGAGAGGCTCTTGGGAAACTATGATATATCATCACAAATCCTGAAAGAAACCACATCAGAAAAAGCACACAAAGCAATAATCCCAATATCAAATGGATATTAAAGACGATTTTTCTAATCATAAACTTATAAAAATTTCAGTTTAAAACCAATGGCTTTGTCTTTTACATATTTTAATTATTATCGTTAGAGACCTGATACGAAAAAATAGCAGAGATGTACATGTGTGCTCACAGCAAACAACAGAGAACAGATTTTCACCTGCCCACTTAAAAAGTACAAACCTTCTTGTAGATTCGACCAGAACCTTCAGCCATTTCCTAACCCCGGGAAATAGACATCCAATAGTTTTTTTTGGCAGGTTTCCTGACTTCACCCAAGGAATAAAACCTTCCCGTCTTACGACAGTGGCATGTAGATAGAATATTCCTCTTTATTAAGGTGTTCACAGTAGCGGGTACTGTTCCGGCTTCTCACCGGATTCCCTTTTAAACAAATAGCTAGAAATACTATTGTTTCACCAAAACGGAGGCAAAGGTATTATTATTTTTATAAAAAGACACAAAATTATTAAAATATTTCCGGATTAATAATAATCCCTTCATTCTACCATTACTTTTTTACCCGAATATAACCTGGGTTCGATATGCAACAAATAACAACTCTTGATTCTATCATGAACGAGGCATTCCTTTATTTTTTTGCAGAGATTGAGTATTTATTAAGTGTTTTTGCTACCTTTGCCCGCAGTTTTGGTTTCACCTCTCCCGATTCCGTTGGAGAAGAGTGATGAAAAAGGGAATCAGGTGCAAGTCCTGAACAGACCCGCTGCTGTAAATCCTTTCAAAATCTTTGAATATTCTATAAGTCACTGTCCAGTATCCGGGATGGGAAGGCATTCAAAGAGGGATGAGTCAGAAGACCTGCCAAGACAACATAGTTTTAGTGCTTTCGGGGAATAAAGCAACAAAACATTGAGTCTGGGCATTCTTTATCTTCAGTTAAAGAAATCATTTCTCATTGTAATCATTCTCTAAAAGCAAGTAAATAGTAAAATGGCAAAAACCTTTTATTAGTTTAAATTGCAATATATTATGAAGCATTTTTTGATTTTTACATTCTTCATGACATTTATTATGTCATCTTGTGATGACAAATCAATGTTGTCAGAACAAAATTCTGGAATTAGTACTACACATTCTTTTTCTAATGTGAATGCACTTTCTTCTGATCGTATAAATAATATTGGTCATACTCAATTTGAAGTTGAATGCTTGGAGGAAGGTCTTTATTATTTATGTGTATTAGTTCGAATTCCTATTATCAATGGAAGTTTACACGAATACGAGGTAGAAATAAATGGAATAATCAATGAAAACACACTAAAGCCAAGCATAGGTGGATTACAATCTTTATATATCACAGATAAAAATAAGACCCCATCTCTGATACAATTAAAAAAAGGTATTAATACTATATCAATAGTCTCTACTAGTAAAAGAACAATTAAAATAGAACAACTAAAAATATCGTCTAATGTACTTGATGCTAAAATAGACGATTCAGTATATAGGGATTTTCTTAATAAAGTGAAGAATAACTCTAACTTTAACAAAGAAAAATCAGCTGCTTATACAACAAGTTTGCAATCAGAAGAAACATATGACTACGCACTGAATCTTATAGCTCCACATACTTATGACGAATACTATGACCCATGGCCCGAAGGAATACATTTGACTTTAACAACGACATGCAATATCCCACATGTGATTGAAGTTTACGAACAAGATAACAAAGGAAATGTCTGGTCATGGGCTGCATCCGGTACCTCAAGTGCATTTTTGGAAATGGTAACTCCCAGATGGGGCTTTTACAATATACGTATAAAAGCTTTGAATCCTGGAACTATAGGCACTGCAAATATAGTATACAGAGACAGTGAGGATAATTTTACAGGTACGATTGAGGACAGAGATGTACTTGTTGGAGGAAATACACTTCCTATAAATCGAAATCTTCCAGGGAAAAATTATATGGTAACTCACGCATCTGGACGCTATCCAGGAAGCATTTCTTTGTCACTAATTGATAAAAATTTCAAAACGATTAAAAGCTCACATTATTCACAAATACGTCCTAACCCTCCTTATGAGTTCACTATTTATACCCATCCCACCATGCTTGAGTATGATGGTTCTTCTTCATATGCCTTTGTTTATACGGTGAATTCTTCTATTCCGGAAATTTACGCTGATGTCTATTTAGGATTAGATTTCAGTAGTTCCGAAGTTCGTAGTCTTTTTCCAAATTTACCTAGTAACAATTCATTTAAATCCGGTTTAAAGAGCCGTATATATAATTGCATAAGTTGGTCGGTAGAGAGAACCGATTATTGGGAATGGCCAGGAGACAAAGGATCAAGCTATTATCATCCTAATCTCCTTACCGCTTTTGACAAGCTGTATGCAGCATACGGATATACACGTTCTGGAGCAACAGCAGATAACGCAGGTATAGCATTATGGGCATTAAATGGAGAATATACTCATGCTTCAATAAGAAAAAATGCAAATACAAAAAAGCCACATGGTTTTGAATGGGAAAGCAAATGCGGCAGTTTAGAAAGAGTAATGCATACCCGTGATGCCCTTGATGGGAAAAGCTATGGCAAAATTGCTCACTATTATAAGCCTACCTCCAATGTCTATTCTGTCAGTCAAGCCATTACAAAAGACACTGTCAATACACTTTCATTGAAAAACAGAATATCTCTGAAAGCATCCCTTTCTTCAAGAAAAATCACAGAGTTTGAAGAAGCATATTCAGCATGGAAAAAAACATGGAATAATATTGCAGTAGCAGTTTATAGTAATCCACGCAAATATGCAGAATCAAAAGAATATGCTGCATTATTGAAGGTATGTACCAAAATGGATAAAGCTAGTTGGCCATTATTCATTGAAAAATTAGCAGATGGCGATATACTTTCAATTAATCTCATAAATGATTTAACATTTACGGATAATATAAAATTAATGGATGAAGTAAAACAAAATACTTTAAGTAAGATAGGAAATAGGCCTTTACCTTCAATGTATTCCAATTATATAAATTATTGCATAAAATTATTAGATAGTAATAAAAGAGAAATACAAGAATCGATTATTAAGGAATAGAGATGAAAATAATCACAGGGCTACTATTTACAATTATCTGCCTGCTCTCTGCGGGTAGCATGGCACAGAATAAGGTCACCTTATCCGGAAAAGTCACAGACCAGCACGGGACACCGGTTGCCCAAGCCACCATTGCTGTGGAAAACACCACCTCCGGCACCTATACGGACGACCAGGGGAAATATTCACTGCAAGTCGCTCCGGGCAAACATACCTTCGTCGTCTCCTTTCTGGGTTACCAAACTGTGAAACAGTCCCTCGACATCCGGCAGAATAAAAAACAGAACTTTACATTGCAGGAAAGTGCCGTCACGCTGAACTCTGTCGAAGTGTACGGAAAGACCCAAACGCAAAAAGTGAAGGAAGGAGCCTTTGCCGTCAATGCACTCGACATCAAGCCGATAGTAAATTCGCTGAACAACCTCAACGACCTGGTGAATCGTACAACGGGCATCAAGGTGAGAGAGGAAGGCGGGGTTGGCTCGGACTTCGACCTCTCCATCAATGGAATGTCCGGTAATTCCATACGTTATTTCTTAGACGGAATACCATTGGACACTAAAGGAAGCGGCGTTTCATTGGCGAATCTGCCGGTCAATATCATCGACCGGATTGAAATATATAAAGGGGTAGTACCTGCCAGTCTGGGTACAGATGCACTGGGAGGCGCCATCAATATCATTACGAAGCAGGAGAAGAAGAACTATCTGGATGTCTCCTACGGTATCGGCTCCTTCCATACTCACAAGGCAGACTTGAATGCACAGTTTGTAGAGCCTCGAACCGGACTGATTATTAAACCTACCTTCGGGGTCAATTACTCCAAAAACGATTATATGATGAGAGATGTCGAAGTATGGGATGAAGACAGCCGCAAATACATTCTGACCGACCGCAGACGCTTCCATGATGACTATTTTTCACTATTCGGACAAATGGAAATCGGCTTTGCCAATAAATCCTGGGCAGATGCTTTTTTTGTTTCCGGCTCTTATTCCAAAGTTGACAAGGAGTTGCAGACGGGCTCTGTACAAAGTAAGGTATATGGAATGGCAGAAAGAGGCTCCGATGCCTGGAACATTTCAGCTCGCTATCAAAAGCATAATTTCATTTGGAAGAACATGCAGCTGAATGCTGCACTCTCGCACACTTGGGACCATTCATTGACCACAGATACAGCCTACCGCAAGTACGACTGGAACGGAGACTATATCGTAAGTTCACGCAACGAAATCACAGGACGAGGCCGTTCGATGCGCCATTACAAGCGTCCCCTGACCATTGGCCGTGCCAATTTGGACTATAGGTTGGACAACCATCACTCCTTCAACCTGAACTATTTATTAAGCCGCATCGGAAACGACCGTTATGATGAAGTGGAAACTGATTTTGAAGCCTCCAATGATATTCTGGCAAAGCATGTAGTAGGCTTCTCCTACAATCAGTCCCTTCTCGAAGAAAAAATGAGCAATACCTTTTTTGTAAAGAACTACATTAACCATCTGAATATCCGGCAAACGGATTTATCCAGCATCACCGGGTCAAAGGATGTAAAAGGGTCGATAACAAAAAAGTATTGGGGCTACGGTATCGGTTCACGCTATACAGCCATAGAACCTTTATCCATAAAAATTTCCTATGAACACAGCGTCCGGCTACCTCTTGCCCGCGAATTATTGGGAAACGGTACCACCATATATGCTAATGTAGCCTTGAAACCTGAAAGCAGTGACAACATCAATCTGGGCATCTTCGGCACATGGCATCCTGCCCCCGGCCATACACTTTATTATGAAGCAAATGGATTCCTGCGCTATGTGGACGATTATATCCAAGCTACCGTAGAGACCAAAGAAGGTATGCTGCAATATGAGAATGTTCCGGCTGTACATATCAAGGGCATAGAAGGAGAAGTACGTTACGACTGGCAAAGCAAGCTACAGCTTGCCACCAATGTCAGTTTTCAAGAGGCCCGCGACCAGAACAGATACAAGACTGACGGGAAACCTTCGGCAACTTACAACAACCGAGTACCCAACCGCCCCTGGCTTTTCGGAAGTACAGAAGCAAGCTATCTTTTTCACAATGTGGTTCTGCCCGAAAGCAAATTACGACTGGGTTGCAGTTATCAGTGGGTACACTGGTTCTTCCTGACATGGGAGGCCTACGGCTCTCGCGAAAGTAAGGCACGCATCCCGGCACAGCACATTTGCAATGCCGACATCACCTATTCATGGAAACGAGGACGATACAATATTTCGCTGGAATGCTCGAACCTACTCGACAAATTGGCCTATGACAACTATAAATTGCAAAAGCCCGGACGAGCATTCTTCGCCAAATTCAGATTATTCATTAACTAACTAATTTTATTTAAAATGAAAAGACTAAATCTTTTATTAGGTATCCTTATGGCCATAGCCATGACCTTATCATTCAGTGCATGTTCCGACGACAACGATCCAACCCCAGGTCCAGATTCGCAACCGGAACTTTCCGATTATCACTTTGATATTTTTATGACTATCGGCAAACACCATGGCGGTATGAACCAGGGCGAAGGTACTATTGTGAAAAGTGTAAACAGCCTCACGGCAGATATGGGAGTCATTGACATAAAGAAGGACGGCGTTGAATTCATAGGTGAAAACAACACTTATTCCATGGAAAACATTCTCAAAGGGAAATACTATTATCAGGTGCCCAACTCAGCCGACCGTTTCACTAAATTTCAAGTAATAGGAAATTCCATCAGAATTGCTCAAGAACAAATCTTCGAACAGAATACGTATAAAGTACGCGGTTACACACATGCCTGGCTGGACGACAACACTCTGATTATCATGGCAGCCAATGGTGATGCAGACAAAGTTATCTGGACCAAGCTGAACGCTGACGACATGCGTATCCTTGCCGAAGGAACACTGGACCTTCCTTTGCCAGAAGGAGCAAAAGTATTCACAGCTTCCGGCATTCTGACCTACAACGAAAAGGCTGGTAAATTATATTACTTCTACTTCGGTAAAGACAAATCAGGCAGAGGTGGAAAAGCAACCTCAAACTTCCTGACAGCAGTTATCAATCCCTCGGACATGAAAGTGGAAAGTAACAAGGTCAATACCCTTGCCGGAGAAATGGCGGGAAGCGCTTACGGAGAACTGATGCAAAGTTGCGTGATGTATGATGCAGATGGCAACCTCTACTTGGCTGCATTCACCGATGCCAATGACATGGAACAAGGTCATCTGCTCCGCATCAAGAAAGGTGAAACAGACTTCGATGCAAGCTATGAGGGATATCCCAACGCCGACGGTAAACTGCTCACCATCCAAAACCTGGGTAACGGTAAAGCCCTCGTGTATGCACGTAATGATGCAGCCGGTACTGCCATCGACAGCTACAGCCACTACTACTCCATCATCAACATCAATACCGGAACACGGGAACGCGTGAGCTATAACGGACAAGAAATACCTTACAGCGGCGGACGATTTGCACAACGCACCGCTATTGTAAACGGCAAGGCATACATCGGCGTAAATACGGAAAAAGCCAACCCTTGTATCTACATCTATGACATAGCAACCGGTAAAGTAGAAAAAGGCGCGGAAATTGCCGAAGGTTATCAATTCGACATGATTAAAGTTGTTGAAAACGATAAATGATCTATGAACAAGATTCTTTCTTTATTGCTTTTACTAAGCACCTCCCTCCTCTGCCATGCGCACGGGGGAGGCAATTACAAGCACAGCGATATGCTTGCAAGTATGAAACCCGGTGACAAGGCCGCCCTGCTCATGGTGCACTTCGGCACTACGCACGACGATACCCGTACCCTCACCATCGATGCCATCAACGCCAAGGCACAAGCTGCCTTCCCGGAGTTGAAGTTCCAGGAAGCCTATACGTCGCGCATCATTATCCGCCGTTTGAAAGAGCGCGGCACCACGAAGCTGACTCCACTGGATGCCATGCTGAAACTGCGCAGCGAAGGTTACACACACCTCATCGTGCAGAGCACCAACATCATTGACGGAGTAGAAATGGAATCACTCCGCAGGGATGTGGAAAGCGCACTGCCCTTCTTCAAGGAAATACGTGTGGGAAATCCCCTGCTCTACTCTATAGAAGATGCAGAGAAGGTGGCAGATATTCTGGGCAACCGCTACAACGTCCCGGCACAAGGCAAAAAGGCTGCCAAAGAAAACTTCGTGCTTGTGGGCCACGGCACTTATACTCCTGCCACTGCCATCTACAGTCAGATGGACTATATGCTGAAAGCAGGCGGACTGACCAATTTCCATGTGGGCACCATCGAAGGTTATCCTACCTTTGACACCATGCTGGCACAACTGAAAGCCGGGAAAGCCAAACGTGTGACCCTCATACCCTTCATGTTTGTTGCCGGAGACCATGCCAAAAACGACATTGCCGGAGAGTGGAAGGAGATGCTCGAGAAAGAAGGCTTCACCGTCAGTGCACAACTGGAAGGACTGGGACAAATTCCGGAAATTCAAGAAATATTCATTGACCATATCCGTTTCGGACTGAAGCACCGCATGCTGGACATCATGACGAAGAAGGCGGCCTATGCTGCCGGAAAAGACACTGAATAATATACCCATTAGTGGGTATTTAGTGTTCTTGAATCATCTTGTACTTTTGCAGGAAAAACGCGAACGACAATGAATGTTATCACCAAACTGATGTACTCTATTCATAGGATACTGGGCACTTTGCTCTGTATCCTATTTCTCATGTGGTTCCTCTCCGCCTTCGTGATGATGTACCACCGCTTTCCCCGTGTCAGCGCCAAAGAGAAAATGCAAAAGCTGGATATGCTCTCCCAAACCGGAGACTCACTTCCGGACATCTCCTCCGTCACAGCCCGCCTGCCCCGTGGCGTAAAGGTCAGGTCTACGATACTGAACCTCAATGCCGGACACCCCGAGTTCAGCTTTAGTACCACAAAAGGCACGCTTCATTTCCTTGCCGATTCCACCATCTCACGACCCTCTCTGGACAGCGAGCACCTGCACTGGACAGCAGCTTTGTGGTGTTCTTCTCCCATTACCCGTATCGACACCCTCCACTCTCTGGACCAATGGATTCCCTTCGCTGAACTGAAAAAGGAAATGCCCATTTATAAAATATACTTTGCCGATGATGCCGGGACACAGCTCTATCTGAGTTCACAAAACGGTGAGGCCTTGCAGTTCTCCAACAGAAGCGAACGCTTCTGGGCATGGCTGGGAGCCATCCCCCACTGGGTGTACTTCACCTGGCTGCGGCAGGACACCGTCCTTTGGACTAAGACCGTCATCTGGCTCACAGCTCTGGGTTGTCTCATGGTCATTGCCGGCATTTGGGTAACTGTGGATGTATGGCGTAAGACGCACCGAAGCCGCCATCCCAAGTTCTCCCCCTACCGAAAAAGATGGTATCACTGGCACTACGTCAGCGGAATCTTTTTCGGCATCTTCGTACTGACCTTCACCTTCAGCGGCATGATGTCTCTGGCAGACATTCCCGAATGGATTCATAAACCGGCACTGAAGAAAGGCAGCGCCACACGCACGCTCCATGCCCGTGCCCCACAACCGGAGGATTACCCCTTGGACTACCGCCGTGTCATAGCCGCCTATCCCCAAGCTTTGCAGATAGAGTGGCGCAACTTCCGCGAACATCCCTACTACATCGTAAAAGATAGAAAAAACGAGTATTACATCGATGCCGCCGACAGCCTGCCGCGTCCGTTACAACTCTCCGAAGAAGAAATCCTGAAAGGCGTGGAAAGCATTTACACCTCCCAGCGTGATTCTTCACAACATATCCCCGGCATACATATCTCCCTGCTCGAACATTTCGAGACCTATTATCGCGACATGAGCAATATGTATCGCGGACGTCCCCAGCTTCCCGTCTGGAAGATTACGGTGGACGACCCGGACCGGAGCGTCTATTACATTCACCCGGAAACGGGAATCATCCGCCATGTAGACACCTCCTCCCGCTGGAAATACTGGAGTTATACAGCCCTGCACCGCATGCGCCTGCCCGGTCTGAACTCCAATGCCACCCTGCGCAAGACTGTGCTTTGGGTATTGCTGCTTGGAGGTACAGCCGTTTGCATCACGGGTGTGACGTTAAGTGTGAATTATATAAGAAGAAAATGCTGCAAAAAACAAAGATAGAGAAGAGAGTACCTACTAATAGCTATTCTACCATCGCAGTATAACAACTATTAAGTATTTCACCCTCCGATAATGGTATGTACCTTTGCAGCGTTATATAAAATAAAATAATATATGATAAAGCAAAGACTTCTCACAGCTCTCCTTATGGGAGGAATCATCGCCACCGGTGCCTATGCACAAGCAGAAAAAGGTGACAGCGACGATATGACCAAGAAAACTCACGAGTTGAACCCGGTCGTAGTAACGGGTACGGGTACACATCAGCGACTGAAGAACACTCCGTCTCCGGTATCGGTTATCACTGCCAACGAGATAAAGCGTGCCGGTATCACCGACTTCCAGCAGGCCTTGACCATGATGGTACCCTCGCTCTCCTTCCGTCCGAACGCGATGGGGTCCTACCTGATGATGAACGGACTCTCCAACAAGCACGTGCTGATATTGGTAAACGGACGCAAGGTCACGGGAGACATCACCGGTAACATCGACCTCAACCAAATAGATATGACCCGCATCAAGCGCATCGAGGTGCTGAACGGAGCAGCTTCTTCCCTTTATGGTTCGGATGCCATCGGCGGTGTAATCAATATCATTACCAACGAGCCTAAAGATGTGGTAGCCTTCAGCAGCAATAGCAGCTATACGAGAAAGAATCAATTCTCCCAAGGCTTGAATCTGGACATCGCCCAAGGAAAAATAGGGTCCTATACTTCCTATAAATACGACCACTCCGACGGTTGGCAAAACAGCCATCTGACAGAAGATGGAGAAGACATCATTGAAACGATTGCCCCGCTCTCCCTGGGCTACAGCTCGAATAACTTTTCGCAGAAGTTTACCTATGATGCTACGGACCAGCTTTCCTTCTATGCCAACGGCGGATACTATAACCGCGGACTCGAACGTCCGGTAGAACGCGAAGACATCACCGGCGGAAGCAAGTACAACACTGCCTACGAAGGTTACAACTGGGGGGCAGGCGCCAAATACAAACTGAGTAAACGCAACGTTATCCAGTTTGACTATTCAGGAAACAATTACGCATCACGCTACAAATACCTGATAGAAAACAGCGGATACCTGCCCGGACAGTATGCGCTTACCAAGCTTCAGAAATTCCATGATGCCGAGTTGAAAGGTATCTTCGGTTTTACAACCAACAGCACTACGGTGTTCGGGGTAGACTATCGCCGTGAAGTGCTCCGCCGTCCCGACTCCGATTTGGACAAAAGTGTCTATACGGCATCAGCCTACGGCCAGCATGAAGTGAAGCTATGGAACCATCTGACCGGTGTTGTGGGTGTACGCTACGACCATCACGAACAGACGGGCGGACGCTTCACCCCCAAAGTGGCAGCCATGTACAACATAGGCAACTTCAATGTACGTGCCACCTATGCTGCCGGATTCCGCGCTCCGGGCATCGACGAGCTCTACTACCACATGTTCAAGAAGACAATGGGTACACGAGCCACCATCTCATTGGGTGACGAGAACCTCGACCCCGAACGCAGCAACTATTACTCCATCAACATGGAATACCGCACCAACCGTTTCAGTGCTTCCGTCACCGGTTACCTGAACTATGTAAAGAACATGGTAACTTCCAAATCCACTAAATTCGATGACCTACCGGAAGCAGAGCAGAACCAGTTGCGTGAAGAGTTCCCCGAAATCGGTGACCTTTCATCCACGAAAAACCTAAGTGTCAAGAACTACTTCAATTTCGAGAAAGCTACCGTCAAAGGCTTTGAAGTGAACTTGAACGGCAATCTGTTCCCGGGCTTCACCCTGGCCGGAAACTATACCTACGCCTATGGACGCGGTCTGAACGAAGGAGGCGAATGGCAAAACATCGAGCGCAGCATACGCCATACAGCCACCATCACCGGAAACTATACACACAGCTGGAGCGACTATACCTTGAACCTCAACTTGAACGGTCGTCTGCAAAGCAAAGTCTATTATCCGGGTGACGCGGACGGCAATGCTCCGGGTTACGGCATCTGGAACCTCAATACCCGCCATACCTTCGACGGCTTCCGCAACTTTGTCATCGAACCGGGCATCGGCATAGACAATATCTTCAACAAGAAAGACAACCGCCCGCTGAACAAGAACTTCGCCTTGTATTCTCCGGGACGTTCGGTAGTAATCAGCCTGGCACTCAGACTAAAATAATCTCTCCATAACGCATTTAGAAACAACAACAATTATGAAACATTTTTTCATCACTCTCTATTTACTCGGCATCAGCCTCTTCTCCTCCGCACAACAAGAGGAGAAGGCGGCTCTGCTCATCACCCATTATGGCAGTTCGGACCCTCAGACACGTGCCTTGACGCTCGACGTCGTGACCCGTGAGGCACAAGAAGCCTTTCCGCAGTTTACAGTGCGCGAAGCATACATCTCGCCGATTGTACGAAAAAGACTTGCCAAGGAGGGTGTGTACAAAGACAGCCCTACGGATGCACTGCTGAAACTTCACGCCGAAGGCTACCAGACCATCTACGTCCAGAGCACCACCTTGATAGAAGGCAGTGAGATGACCTCCGTCCGCAGGGATGCAGACAAGCTCCGTCCCTTCTTCAAGGAGATAAAAGTGGGGAATCCCCTGCTCTACTCCGTCGAAGATTGCGAGAAGGTAATCGACATACTGACCGCTGAACAGCCGGGAAAGAAAGAAGACATTGTCTATGTGGGACACGGCAACCAGCTACCCAGCACGGCTACTTACGCCATGCTCGACTTCATGATGAAAGCCCATGGACTGAAGAACTTCCACGTCAGCACCATTGAAGGATACCCTACCCTGGACGCAACCCTGCTGCAACTGAAAGAGACACGCCCCAAGAACGTGACATTGGTTCCGTTGCTGCTGGTATGCGGCAACCATACCAAGGAAGACATTGCCGGCGTGTGGAAGACGAAACTTGAAAAGCAAGGCTATCAAGTGAATGTACGCATGCAGGGACTGGGCGAAAACAAAGCCATCCGCCAGCTCTATATGGAACACATCAAAGCCATGCTAAAAGATTGATAACCAGCAAGCGTAAAAGGGCTACACCTTTTACATACCAAGGCTACACCCTTTGCTCCGGATGGCTACACCATTCCGGACAAAGGGTGTAGCTCTTTTCAATGTACACAGATTACGGACATTTGTAACCATATTACGGATTCCTCCTCCTGCGATGTGGAACTTTCCTGATTATTTTCTACATTTGTACAGCACTAACAGGAACGTTTATGGAAGAAGTAATCAAGCTCAATGCAGTAGACCAATACAACAAGATGTTCGGTCTCGAAACCCTGCACCCGCTGGTCAGCGTAGTCGACTTGTCCGAAGCCACCGGATACCCCAGACATTTCACGTTGAACTATGGCGTATACGCCCTTTTCCTCAAAAATACCAAATGCGGAGATATACGCTATGGAAAACAGTTTTACGATTACCAGGAAGGCACGGTAACCAGCTTCGCCCCGGGCCAGGTGACCGAGGTCAACATGCTGGAAGGTATGCAGCCCAGCGCCTCCGGCCTGCTGTTCCACCCCGACTTGATAAAAGGCACCTCGCTGGGACAGGGAATAAAGCAGTATTCCTTCTTTTCCTATTCCTCTACCGAGGCACTGCATTTGTCCGAAGACGAGAAAGAAATCTTCCTCGACTGTCTGAAGAAGATTAAGATGGAAATCCAACGCCCCATCGACAAGCACAGCAAGGGTCTGATTGCACGCAACATCGAACTGCTGCTGGACTACTGCATGCGTTTCTACGAACGCCAGTTCATCACCCGCTCGGCAGCCAACAAGGACATCCTAATGAAATTCGAAGCACTGATAGACGACTATTTCCAGAGTGACAAACCGCAGACCGAAGGACTGCCTTCCGTGAAATACTTCGCAGACAAAGTGTTCCTCTCCTCCAACTATTTTGGAGATTTGGTGAAGAAGGAAACCGGAAAGACTGCGCAAGAATATATCCAGAACAAAATCATCGACCTGGCCAAAGAAATGATTATAGGAAGCGGGAAGACAGTCAGCCAGATTGCCTATGAGCTGGGATACCAGTATTCGCAGCACTTCAACCGCGTGTTCAAGAAGAACGTAGGCTATACTCCGAGCGAATACCGGCACTTACAGGTTTAGACAATAAGGATTCACCACAGATTACGCGGATTAGCACAGAGTTTTTTCGGTTTCATCAAATATAAGTTCTATCTTTGTATGCCAATAGAACATATGGATATGAAACACCCCAAAATAATTGTTGCCGGCATCGGACCGGGCAATGAATCGGATATAACTCCCGCCGTAATTTCCGCTTTGCAAGAATCAGATGTAGTGGTGGGATATAAGTATTATTTCCAGTTTGTAATCCCTTATCTCCACCCCTCAACAACATGCATAGATACCGGCATGAAGCGTGAGCGCGCCCGTGCCGAGCAGGCTTTCGAGCTGGCAGAGCAGGGAAAGACGGTCTGCGTCATCAGTTCCGGGGATGCGGGCATTTATGGTATGACGCCGCTTGTCTACGAGATGAAGCGGGAAAGGAACAGCGACGTGGAAATCGTTTCGCTGCCGGGCATCAGCGCTTTCCAAAAGGCAGCCTCACTGCTGGGAGCTCCCGTAGGACATGACTTCTGCGTCATCTCCCTTTCGGACCTGATGACTCCTTGGGAGCGTATTGAAAGGCGTATCATCGCAGCCGCTGCCGCCGACTTCGTGACGGCAGTCTACAACCCCAAAAGTGAAGGACGCTACTGGCAGCTTTACCGCTTGAAAGAACTCTTTCTGCAGGAAGGACGCTCACCGGAAACACCCGTGGGATATGTACGCCAAGCAGGACGCCCGGAACAAGCGGTACACATCACCACGCTGGGAGATTTCAATCCCGAAGAGGTGGATATGTTTACAGTCATATTGATAGGCAACTCACAGTCCTACGAATGGAACGGAGCCTTCATCACTCCGCGCGGCTATTACCGGGACACGAATACCGAAGCCACGGGCATCGGGCAAGACATCATGATTCGCAGTTTCCGTACCATCGAAAAGGAACTGAAGAACAAACATATTCCCCTCGACCATAAATGGGCTTTACTCCATGCCATACATACCACCGCCGATTTTGAAATGGAGTATCTGCTGCATACGGACGAAGGTGCCGTGGCTTCCTTGTATCAAGCCATCGAGAAAGGCGGAATCAAGACCATTGTCACAGACGTCACGATGGCAGCCAGCGGTATCCGCAAAGGAGCTTTGCAGCGGCTGGGCGTAGAGGTGAAATGTTACCTTGGCGACCTGCGCACAGCGACGATGGCTGCAGAGAAAGGCATCACCCGTACCCAGGCAGGCATCCGCCTGGCTGTGGAGGAGCATCCCGATGCTTTCTTTGTATTCGGCAATGCACCTACGGCACTTATGGAACTCTGCGACCTGATACGTAAGGGCAAGGCACATCCGGCGGGCATTGTTGCTGCACCGGTAGGCTTCGTGCATGTGCAGGAGTCCAAACACATGGTGAAACCCTTTACGGAAATACCCAAGATTATCGTAGAAGGACGTAAGGGAGGCAGTAACTTGGCTGCCACGCTGGTGAACTCCGTGCTGTGCTACAACGATGCGGAGCAGTTGCGCCCGGGCAGGGATGTGTAAGTGAAAAGAGACATTCCATAACATTACTTGTTACGACCGATAACATTACTTGTTATGCCCCCTTACATTACTTGATATTTTCATAAGATTACTCATTGAATGAAACACAGATTTATAATCATAGGAATGGATGACAACCGTTCCCCCTTCTTTCCACCGGAAGCACTGGCACAGATACGGAAGGGGAAGGTCTTCTCCGGCGGCATACGGCATAAGGAGATTGTCGGTCCTCTGCTGCCTGCCGGGGCCGAATGGATTTCCATCACCGTGCCGCTGGACTGTGTCTTTTCCCATTATGAAGAAATATTTACCCGCTTCGAAGAGACGGCTACGGACAACTCCATCATTGTATTCGCGTCCGGCGACCCGTTGTTCTTCGGTTTTGCCAATACCATAAAGCGTAAGCTTCCCGAGGCAGACATTCTGCTCTATCCCGCTTTCAATTCCTTGCAGACATTGGCACACCGCCTCGTCATGCCGTATGACGACATGCGCACCGTCTCCCTGACAGGACGCCCCTGGCAGGAGTTCGACCGTGCCCTCATAGAGCGTGCCCCCAAAATAGGCATCCTCACCGACCGCGAACATACCCCGGTCACCATTGCCGACCGCATGCTGGAATACGGGTACTCCCACTACACGCTATACATCGGCGAACATCTCGGCAATCCCGAAAAGGAACGCATACGCCGGATGACACCCCGGGAAGCGGTTGCCGGTGACTTCGAACATCCCAACTGCCTGCTGCTGGACAGCCATTCCGGACAATGCCGCACAAACTCCCTGCACGGTAGCGAAGCCCCAGACTTTCCAGTCCGTCCCTTCGGCATCCCCGATGAAGAGTTTGCACATCTTGACGGACGCGCCCGCATGATAACCAAGGCTCCCATCCGCCTGCTCACCCTGCAGGCATTGGAACTGAACCGCCGCCGCGTCTTCTGGGACATCGGTTTCTGTACCGGTTCCGTCTCCATCGAAGCCCGCCTGCAATTTCCCCATCTCGCCGTCATCTCCTTCGAGATACGCCCCGAAGGAAAAGAGCTGATGGACACCAACTCCCGCCGCTTCGGCGCACCGGGCATTACGGCGGTAACCGGAGATTTCCTGCACACCGACCTCACTCCCTTTGCCCGCCCCGATGCCGTCTTCATCGGTGGACACGGCGGACATCTGGAGGAAATGATAGAGAAAGTGAAACAAGTGCTGCACCCCGAAGGCTGCATCGTCTTCAACTCCGTATCGGCAGAAAGCAAGGAGGCGTTCTGCCGAGGAATCGAGCGGAACGGAATGGTACTCCACCCTTCCACCCATATCGCCTTGAACGAATATAACCCCATTGAAATTATGAAAGCCACGCTTTCTTAAACATACCCATTATGAAAACAGCTATTATTCTAATCTCCGAAGCCGGTTTGAGCATAGCCCAATCACTGCTCAACGAACTTCCCGACTCCGAAATCTTCACCCTCAGGCACGAAGAGGGATGCACACATATAGAATCTGCCGGCAAATTCACAGCGGAAAACTTCAACCGCTATGATGCCTTTGTCTTCATTGGCGCCATGGGAATCTGTGTCCGCACCATCGCTCCTTGCGTGAAGAACAAATATACCGACCCTGCCGTAGTTTGCGTGGACAGTACCGGTAAATTTGCCATCTCCGTACTTTCCGGACACATCGGAGGAGCCAACGAACTGACCCACCAGGTAGCGAATATCCTCGGGGCCGAACCGGTAGTCACCACGCAAAGCGACTGCACCGGCCTATGGGGACTCGATACCCTGCCCCAACGTTTCGGGTGGTTTCCGGTCATCAACGCCGAGCCCTCCACCCTCCTGCTGGCAGAACTTGCCAAGACGCCCGAAGAGAAAAAAAGAGTATGCATGAACGAGCATATCAGCCTCTTCGTTTCCGGCAAGCCCACCGCCCTGCTGCTCACGGTGCGCAATGAAGGCACGGACTGGATGGAGGCGCACCTGCCGCCTCATGTAGAAGTATTCTACCGGGTGCAGGACATTAAACCTTCACGCTTCAAACTGATTCTGTGCGTATCTCCCCAAGTCCCCAACTTCCCGGAAATGCCTATGATATGCTACGTGCCCTGTGTCGTACACCTCGGCATCGGCCTTGCCCGGCTGGCAGGTCCCGTGCGGAAAGTGGAGAAAGAGATTATGAACACACTGAAGGAATACGGCATCATGCCCCAAAGCATCGCCTCCATCTCCACGATTAAAGCTAAAAGTGACGAACCGGTAGTGAAAGCGCTCCAAAAGAAGTTCCCGGTCTACTTCTATACAGCCGAGGAACTGGTAGAGATAGAAGTGCCCCATCCCAGCAAAACCGTCATGAAGCACATGGGTACCCCCAGCGTCAGCGAAGCCGCCGCCTTACTGAGTGCAAACAACTCCCGGCTGCTGGTGCCCAAGAAGAAAGGAGAGAACTATACCGTGGCCGCCGCCCTTGACATAAGAACTGTGCGCCAGGGCCACATCGAAATAGTGGGTGCCGGCCCGGGCGACCCGGACTTGGTTTCCGTACGCGGACGCCAAATGCTGGAACGCGCCGATCTCATTCTGTATGCCGGCAGCCTCGTTCCCAAGGAGCTGACTCTCTGTGCCAAGGCCGGTGCTACCGTACTCAGCTCCGCTTCCATGGATTTGGAAGAACAATTTGAAGTGATGAAGAAGTTCTATGACAAGGGAAAATTCATCGTACGCCTGCATACGGGTGACCCTTGTATCTATGGTGCCATTCAGGAACAAATGAACTACTTTGACCAGCACGGTATGAGCTACCACATCACCCCCGGCATATCCTCCTTCCAGGCGGCGGCAGCTGCCTTGAAGTCGCAGTTCACCATTCCGGAAAAAGTGCAAAGCATCATCCTAACACGCGGCGAAGGACGTACGCCCATGCCCGAACGCGAAAAGCTACATCTCATGGCACGCTCACAAAGTACCATGTGCATCTTCCTCAGTGCAAGCATTGCGAAGCAGGTGCAGGAAGAACTGTTGCAGGAATATCCGGAAACTACCCCCGTAGCTGTCTGCTACCACTTGACATGGAAAGACGAACAAATATTCAGGGGGGAACTCAAAGACCTTGCCAGAATAGTGAAGGAAAATAACCTCACCTTGACAACCATGATTGTCGTAGGCGAAGCCATCGGCAACCGTGAAGGTCTGTCACGGCTCTATGCACACGAGTTCAAGCATCTGTACCGGAAATAAATCAACGATTAATCACCCATAAACATTCAAACATGATATTAATATTTGGCGGAACCACCGAAGGACGTATAGCCATCCAAACCCTTGAAGAAGCCGGAAAAACTTTCTACTATTCTACCAAAGGGGATGAGCAGGACGTACTTCTGCATAATGGCATCCGCCTGCAAGGCGCGATGGATGCAATAGAAATAGAAACATTCTGTGCACAGCATCACATAAAGCTGCTGATAGACGCCGCGCACCCCTTTGCCACACAGCTGCATGAGACTCTGGAACAAGTCTCCGTGGAATCGAATATCCCCGTCATCCGTTTCGAGCGTATCTTCCCGAAACGCGATGAAGAACACATCACCTGGTGCAGGGATTATGACGATGCCATCGAGAAGATACAGAAAGAAAAGATTTTCATCTTACTTGCACTGACCGGCGTACAGACCATAGGTAAGCTGAAGCCTTTGTGGCAGAATGCCTGCTGTTACTTCCGCATCCTCGACCGTGACAGCTCGCGCAAGCTCGCCCGGGAACAGGGCTTCTCCGAGAAGAACCTCTACTACTACACACCCGGAGAAGACGAGCAAGTCCTGATGAAACAGCTTCATCCCGAAGCCATCCTCCTCAAAGAAAGCGGGATATCGGGCGGATTCTGCGAAAAGGTGGAAGCTGCCCGGCAACTGGGTATACGCATCTTTGCCATCTGCCGCCCCAAGACATCCGACAAGTTTATCTGTGTAAACGGCGAGCATGGCCTGCGCCGCATAATCGAGAAACATTTACCCGACTTCTTCCCCCTGCGCAGCGGACTGACCACCGGAACATGTGCCGCCGCTGCCGCCGTAGCCGCCACCTGGGATGTATTCAATATCTACTTCAAAAAGCGTCCTACGGAATTTCCGGTAGTTCTTCCCAACGGAGAAACCATCCAGGTTCCCGTAGAGCCGCAGCACCATATTCCCCACTCCGACCTTCTGGAAAACGGTGACGGCATGTTCGAGACAAGCGCTACCGTCATCAAGGATGCCGGCGACGACCCGGACATCACCAACGGGATGAAAGTTGTGGCCAATATAGCCATACCTTTCCGCATAGACGACCCGCTGCCGGAAGACACTCCCCAGGACGACTACAACATCATCGTCTGCGGCGGCGAAGGCGTAGGTGTCGTCACCATGCCCGGTCTGGGACTGGAGCTCGGTAGCTCTGCCATCAACGACACCCCGCGCGAAATGATAAAGAAGAACGTCAAGCTATGGCTTGAACGCCTCCATATTGCCAAACAGCCCAATCCTATTCTCATTACCATCTCCATCCCAGGTGGAGAAGAGATAGCCCAACGCACCTTCAACCCTCGCCTCGGTATCGAAGGAGGCATTTCCATTATCGGGACTTCCGGCATCGTGAAGCCATTCTCCTCGGAAGCCTTCGTCAATTCCATCCGGAAGTCCATGGAAGTGGCAAAGGCAACCCAGAGCCCTCGTATCGTCATCAGCTCCGGTGCAAAGAGCGAACGTTTCATCAAGGCGTATTATCCCGACCTCCCCACCCAGGCTTTCGTGCACTACGGCAACTTTATCGGCGAAACCTTGAAAATAGCAGCCGAAGAGCAAGTACCGCACGTCACCCTCGGCGTGATGATGGGAAAGGCCGTGAAACTGGCCGAAGGCAATCTGGATACCCACAGCAAGAAAGTGACCATGAATAAGGAATTCATTCAAGACCTGGCACGCCAGACGGGATGCAGCGAAGAAACACTTGCCGCCATCGGACAGATGAACCTGGCGCGCGAACTCTGGGACATCATTCCCGAAGAGCTGCTGGAAAAGTTTGGCAAGGCACTGATTGAGCTCTGTCACCGGCACTGTGCCCCCTTACTGCCCAATGGCGAACTAACAATATTACTCATAACCGAAAACGGAAAAATTTACTCATGAAGAAGAAGATAATCATTACCGTCTGTATGGCAATGACCGTACTGACCGGTCTGGCACAAAGCCCGCTGTCCTTTCATGCAAAAGCTGGAATCGGTACCTCCCATTTTCATGGAAAACACTCCAGTAGTGACACCCAAATAGCTTACAAAGCTGGTGTCGGTGCAGAATATGTCCTCAACAAGACCTGGGTGCTGCAATCCGCATTGGAATTCGTGTCCATCGGCGGTAAAGACGAGATAAGCCACATCGGCAAGGCCAAAATGCATGAACTGTATCTGCAAATCCCCCTCATGATAGCGGCCCGCCTCCATCTGGGCAAGGATTATCATGCCTCGCTGAGTGTCGGCCCTTATGCGGCCATAGGTGTGGCAGGCAAGACTTCCGGTGAGACTTACGATTATAGCAGCAGCAGTATGCAGGGAGGATACCAGTTCAAGATAGACACTTTCGGCAGCATGGCAGACGGGAAGATGGGCAACCACCGTTTTGATGCAGGCATTGCTGTGGGACTTACTTTTGAATACAGAAGATTCATCATCGGTGCAGAGACACAAGTGGGACTGGTAAAAGTCAATGAGCAGATAAACCAGATGATAGGTCATTCGGAAGAAGGAGGATATTTTCCCAAGAACTTCGCCGCATTCTTTACGCTGGGGTACCGGTTCTGGTAAGGGAACATTTTGCCATACAGAGTTGTTTAGTATACAAACAGATACTCAACAATATAAACTGAATAATATGGCAAAAAGAATCCCTATCCTGCTGGCTGCAATGACAGCCCTCACCTTCGCCCCTCAAATAGCAGGGGCATGTACCGGTATCACCCTGACGGCCAAAGACAATGCGCACGTCGTAGCCCGCACCATCGAATGGGGAGGCAGTGAGCTGAACAGCCAGTACGTCATCGTACCGCGCGGTTATTCGCAACAATCACTGACACCCGGAGGCAGTCTGTCCAGCATGGAGTTCACCTCACGCTATGGCTACGTAGGCCTGGCAGTGGAGCAAAAGGAGTTCGTGGCCGAAGGTCTGAATGAAGCCGGGCTCTCCGCCGGGCTGTTCTACTTTCCCGGATATGGCAAATACGAGGAGTACGACCCCACACGAAAAGCGTCGAGCATAGCCGATTTACAATTGGTATCATGGCTGTTGGGAAGCTTTTCTACTGTGGACGAGGTAAAGGAGGCTATTGAAAATGTGACGGTCATAGCCATTGACCCGCGCGCCTCCACCGTACATTGGCGGATTGCAGACAAGACCGGCCGCCAACTGGTATTGGAGTTCATCGACGGACAGCCCCGTTTCTATGAAAACAAACTGGGAGTATTGACAAACTCCCCCGGCTTTGACTGGCAGATGACCAACTTAAACAATTATGTGAACCTCTACCCGGGCAGTGCCGAAAGCAAATCGCTGGGCAATGTAACTATAGCCCCTTTCGGTTCGGGAAGCGGCTTTTTGGGAATTCCGGGAGATGTGACTCCCCCTTCCCGCTTTATCCGTGCCGCTTTCTACCAGACTTCTACACCGCCACAGAATACCGCACAGGAAACCGTTCTCCAATGTTTTCAGATACTGAATAACTTTGATATACCCGTAGGCATCGAGTTTCCCCTCGGCCAGGTTCCTGCCAATATTCCAAGTGCCACCCAATGGACATCGGCCACAGATATGACAAACGGTATCATCTACTATCGCACCATGTACAACAGTACAATCAGAAGCATTGATTTGAGACAGATAGACTTCGGGCGCATCGAGTACCATGCAGCTCCCCTCGATAAAGTGAAGCGGCAACCGATAGTTCCCGTGAAAATTGAATAGGGACGCAGAAACTTCAAGATTGCCGCTGTTGCAGTTGTTCCGCCTCCTTCCTCTTCATCTCCGCCAGCACCCCGCAGGTCAATGGAATGGCGAGGAAGAAGGTCAGCATGTCCGACGCCGCCTGGCACATTTCCACCCCTTTCAGTCCTAAGAAATAAGGAAGAATGAAGATGAGGGGGATGAAGAACAGCCCTTGACGGGCAGAGGAAAGTATCATAGCGCGTACGGGCTTGCGGATAGTCTGCAGCATCATGTTGCTGACCACAATCCATGCACCCAACGGATAGGTGATGAACTGCCAGCGCAATGCTGCCGCACCGGTAGCTACAACAGCAGGGTCTCCCTTGCGGAAGATGGAGACAATCTCCTCGGCATATCCCATACCTGCCACCGCACAAACCAGCAAAAAGAAAAAGCCTACCTTCACACAGAACCAGAATCCTTGGCGCACTCTGGCATACAGCCCGGCACCATAATTGAATCCGCATACCGGTTGGAAGCCTTGCCCGAAACCAATTAGGAAAGCATTGATAAACATAGAGATACGCGTCACAATGGACATCCCTGCAATAGCTGCGTCACCATATGCACCGGCCGCCACGTTCAGCAAAATGGTTGCCACGCTTGCCAGTCCCTGCCGGGTGAGTGACGGAGTTCCACCCCCAATAATTTCCTTGATGAAAGCCAGTGTAGGCGTAAAGTTTCTGTAACGTATACGTATATTTCCTCCTCTGCGCCCCATATATAGCAAAAGGATGAAACTACATATCTGGCTGACTACTGTGGCCAGTGCGGCACCGGATATGCCCATATCGCATACAAAAATCAGGATAGGGTCGAGCACCACGTTGATGACCGCCCCACTCACAATCCCCACCATGGCATACGCCGCATTACCTTGAAAACGTATTTGGTTATTCAGCACCAATGAGGCGGTCATAAAAGGAGTACCCAGCAGAATGATTCCCAAATAGCGCTCCGTATACGGAAGAATAGTAGGCGTCGACCCCAAAGCAAGGGAAAGCGGTGTAAGGAACAGCAATCCCAGCACAGCCAGAGCCGCTCCGATAAACAAGGCAAAAAAGAAGCCGGTGGATGCCATCTTCTCGGCACTCTCCGTTTCCTGCGCCCCCAACTTACGGGAGATGTAGTTCCCCGAACCATGACCGAAGAAGAATCCCACAGCCTGGATAATGGACATCACAGAAAACACGATACCTACGGCAGCCGTAGACTGGATATTTATTTTACCCACAAAATAGGTATCTGCCATGTTGTAGAAGGACGTCACCAGCATGCTGATGATGGTCGGCACAGCCAATGACGTAATCAGCCGGGGGACCGGAGTCGTCGTTAAGTGGACATAATTATCCTTTGCAGAATGGTGCATCATAGGGAATGGAATGACAAGACTATTTGCAGCAATTTCTCAATGGAGTACACTGTTACCGGCTCCTTGCCCGGTCGATGGAATACGAAGCTGCCGTCTCCCTTCAAATCTCCGGTTTCGATATAAATCTCCGACTCAACATTCCGGTTTGCCAGAATGCCGTTTCTCTGGAGTGCCTTGCGCACCATGGCATACTTCTGCCCGTGGCCCGCCAAGCGTATCCGGGAGGTATATTCATTGGCTACCCTGAACAGTCCCGTTTCCAAATCGAAGGCAATACCCTTACGGGCAAAGAAGTTGCTCAAGCTGCCGTTCAGCGAGAGGTCTTCGGGCGTGCCGACGGTCACTCCGTTCGCCTTGTCCATCAGCCATATCTTGTCCGCTATCTGCAGGGCCAGTTCCAGGTCGTGGGTAGAAAGGAAAATCGTCTTGTCCGTCTGCCGGCTAAGCTGGTGAAGCAGCTGCATCATCTCTACTTTACTGGGAAAGTCGAGGAAAGCTGTCGGTTCGTCCAGATAGATGACGGGAGTTTCCTGGGCGAGCGCCTTGGCTATCATCACCTTCTGCCGTTCGCCGTCACTCAGCGTATGCACCATGCGGTGTGCCAGATGGGGAATGCCTACCAGGGCGATGGATTTGTCCACCACAGCCTTGTCCTCTTTCGAAAGGGTTCCCCAGAAACCGGTATAGGGGCTGCGGCCCAGACCTATCAGTTCTACGACAGACATATTGCGTATATCGCACTTCTCCGTCAGCACCACACTAATGACGCGCGAAAGCTGCTTGTCGGTATAGTCCCCAATCTCTTTTCCTTCAATAAATATGTTTCCTCCAAGTTTTGGCTGGAAGGCAGACAACGTACGGAGCAGCGTGGACTTCCCCACTCCATTAGCTCCCAACAAGCAAGTCAGCTCACCACTGTTGATTCCGGCGCAAATGCCGTCTGCCACCACTTTCACATCCCCCTTACCGGGGTAACCGATGGAAAGATTCTCTATATGTATGGTTTCCTTATTCATTCAATTCTCCTTTCCGTTTTCTAAAAAGTACAGAAGCCACTACCGGCGCACCTACCAGTGCCGTCACCGAGTTGACCGGCAAAGCTCCCTCGAAGCCGGGCATACGGGCTATCAGATTGCAGACCAATGCCAGGGAAGCGCCTACCAGCAATGTGGCAGGCATCAACACCCGATGGTCTGAAGAGTGGAAGATGGCACGGCACAAATGGGGAACCGCCAATCCGATAAACATAATCGGACCGCAATAGGCCGTTACAATAGCCACCAGCACACCGGAGCATGAGATAACCAGCAGGCGTGCCCGCTTGATGTTCAGTCCCAGATTGCGTGCATAGCCATCGCCCAGCAGCAACAGATTCATCGTCTTTATCAGCAGGAAGGACAACGGAAGCAGCACAGCCATGATGCAGACAAACAGCACCATCTGGTCGCCCGAAACACGGGCAAAGCTACCCAATCCCCAAATGACATATGCACGTATATCTTCCTCCACACTGAAATATTTCAATACGCCGATGACGGCACTTGCCACATAGCCTATCATCACACCGATTATCAGCAGCGTCACGTTGCCCTTCACCTTCTGGGAGACATAGACAATGAGCGCCATCACAGCCAGCGCACCGATAATGGCGGCAACCGACAAGGCAACCTCGCCCATATACCCCAAACGGCTCAATGCCACACCGCCCATCGCCCCGGACAGCAATACCACACAAGCCACACCCAGGCTGGCACCTGAACTGATGCCCAATACCGAAGGCCCTGCCAGCGGATTGCGGAACACCGTCTGCATCTGCAGACCGCTGACCGACAGCCCTGCTCCCGCCACCAATGCCGTCAACGCCTGGGGCACGCGGGACTTCCAGATGATATTCTGCCAAATAACGGATTCATCCGTATTTCCCCACAATATGTTCCACACGGAGCGCAGAGGAATGTGAACCGACCCCAAAAGCAGGTTCAGCAGGAAAAAAAGAAAGATAGATGCCAGTGTCAGCAACATCAACGGAAGTACGGGTCTTTTTATCATTTCAGCAGTTCGTAGTAAGTCGGTTTATAGTCAGGCAACAAATCGGGATGGAAAGCATGTATCAAGTCTTCCAATACAATTTCGGGCTGCATGGGCATACTTTCGTAGAAGGGTTTCTCACGCATGTTGCAGTACACCACTCCCTTCTCACGGAACGCACGGAAGTCGGCATAACGCGGGTCGAGGGACTTCAAGGCATCATACGTGAATGTCCCGTCATAGCTGTTGACAATGCGCCAATAGTCGGCACTCTCCGCCTGGCTATATACGGTTTCAAAATCCAGCGTGACACCTCCCGAACGGGGATCGTCTTTCAAGAAATAATCCGCACCGGCATCACGGAACAGTTCGGCAAGAAAGCTCTTTCCTCCCACTGCATACCAGTTGCCGCCCCGTATCTCGCCGCTGAATACCACCGGACGCTTCTTCACGTTGGCAGCCAGCTCCTTCAATTCGTTATAGCGCTTCTCTATCGCAGCAAACTTTTCATTCGCCTCCACTTCCCGGCCTATAAACATGCCGATGAATTTTATCCATTCAGCCTGCCCCAACGGGGTCATCTCCTTATACCCCAAATGGGGAACCAGTGGAATACCGATTTCCCGCATGGCATCATATCCACCCCGCTTGAAAGGAGAGATAAAGATAACATCCGGATTCATGCTCATTATCAATTCATTATCAAAGTTCCCTTCGATACCAATCTTCACGGTCTCGCCGGACTTCAAACGGTCGTTCATCTCCTTGTTGAAGAGATGGCGCGTACTGGTGATGCCCACCACATAATCGCAGGCATCCAGACGGATGAAGTTGGAAAGTTGCAGGGATGTCATACACATGACGTGCTCCACCGGCGTTTCTATCACCGTATAGTCGCTCGGTATGCCGACAGGCTTTATGCCTTTCGGTACCAGCGCATAGTGGAAAGTGCTGCTGCTTTCTTTTTGAGGGTCGTGTATATCCACCAGACGGACATGGTGCGGAAGATATTTCACCGTATAGCCTTTGGCATAGCACGGTACAATGGTAGCTGCCGTGTCTGTCGTAACCGGAGAATAGCCCGTTTCGGAAGAAGATTCGGTAGTAGTCTGTCTTGATTTTAAGCCGCAAGAGGTTACGCATAAAATGCACAGCAGTGCAATGCCTATGGCAGATATCCGGGTCATGACTATTGGGGTTTATGGAATTCGGGCACAATATTCGTCATTTTTGGGGAGATACGCAAATGCTCTTCCTGCAAATTGACGGATATTGTGCCTAAATAATCTTTAAAAGCCCATCAAGTCATTCAGTGCTTCACTCATGCTGGGATGTGTAAAGACAAAATCACGGAGGAAGGTATATTCCTGCCCGGTCTTCATAGCCATTGCCACCAGGTTGATGACTTCACTCGATTCCGGCCCAAACAACGTGCAGCCCAAAATCTTGTCCGTATCGGCATCTACCACTACCTTGAAGAGTCCGTTCGTATCGCCCAAAGTCCTGGCACGCGGAATGGCGGCTACCGGCAGCTTGTTGACCTTTATATTCAATCCCTTCTTGCGTGCTTCCGCTTCGCTCAGCCCGATGCGTGAAAGCGGCGGGTCGATGAATACCGAATAGCTCACCGGGTCACGGTCGGACACCTTGCGTTCTCCCGCCCCGAAAAGGTCTTCGCGCAGAATGCGGTAATCATCCAAAGAAATGTAGGTAAACTGCAAACCGCCCTTTACATCACCGATAGCATGTATCTTGGGGTTGGTAGTCAGCAAATAGTCGTCCACCACAATGGCACCGCGCTCATTCACCTCTACACCTGCCGCCGCCAGATTCAAGCCAGCCGTATTCGGACGCCGGCCGGTAGCCAGCAGGATGGCATCAGCCTGCAACTGATGCTCCTCTCCAGTGACTGCATCCCGGTAAATGACGTCAGAACCTTTCACGGACTGCACGCGTGCATTCAGCCTGAAAACGATTCCTTTCTGTTCCAATACCTCCCGGACACTGTCCGCAATGTCCCGGTCCTCCCGGGATATCAGTTCGGAAGAGCCCTCGAGCACCGTGACTTGCGAACCGAATGAAGCATACATGGAAGCAAATTCCAGTCCGATGTATCCCCCGCCTACAATGACGAGCTGTGCCGGCAGCTCAGTCAGTTCCATAATGGAGGTGCTGGTATATACCCGCGGATTGCCCTGTATCCCCTCTATCGGTGGAATGACGGTTTCGGCACCCGTATTGATGAATATCCGGGGAGCTTGCAATTGTAATGTCCCTTCCGCCATCCCAACTTCCACCACATCCGGACCTGCAAAGGAGCCGATACCCGTATAGACCGTTATATGAGGATTGTCGGCCAGATTGTGATAGTTCTTCTGACGCAGGAAAGAGACGACCTCTTCCTTCCTTGCAATGGACTGACGATAGTATGCCTTCTTGACCTCCCAAGAAGCGTCTTTGTCCGCATACTTTGCCGCATGCACCAATGTTTTTGTGGGAATGCAACCGATATTGATACATGTCCCTCCGTACATCTTTTCCGAACGCTCCACTACGGCAACGTCCAGCTTCCGTTTTGCCAACTCGGCAGCCAATGTCTTTCCGCCTTTGCCGAATCCGATGATAATGACATCATACTGTTTCATACGTCTATTTCCTTAATTGGTTCAATACTCTTTTTGCACTGTCAAACAGTACGACAATGGCACCGGCAAGAATGGCCGTATCCTTGATGACCAAGCGCCCTGCCCCCGTCAGCAACGGAAAGCCGTGCTCCCCGCTTCCCAAGTCAGGCACCCACACCTCAGGGGTTGTCACCAGGAAAGAGAGGGTACCTATTGTCATGACAATGGCCAGTGCAGCTCCCACCAGTCCGATTTTCGGAGAGAATATCCCCAGAAATGTCAGAATGCCGATGGTCATAATCAGAATGCCCAGACCGTGAGAGAAACCATACGTATTGTTCTCCACGTGCCACTGATGTTTCGCCTCATTGAACTCGCCCTCTTTCAGCTTATACTCCTTGTACTCCGGGGCACTCTTTGTATAAAAGAAGCTCATGAACGGGCTGTTCGCCACAAAAGGGACAATCCCTTCAGCCTCATAATTCCAGAATTTCAACCCACCAATCCATACGAAAATAACCAGGATGGCTACACGAATCAAATTAACACCCAACTTTTGAGTGGAAGCGGCCAGCGTCAACGCAGCCATAAACAAGTTTTGCAATTTCGTTTTCATCTTTGTTCTACTTTTTAAATGGTTTCAGTAATATGACTTGATTTTTGTTTTTGCAAAGTTCCTTGTTTTCCACCACGTACGAAATGGCAATTATTCCGCAACAGTTGGCAATTCTTCCCGTTTCACTCTTTTCCGGTAGTCCGAGACACTCTCGCCGGTCATTTTCTTGAAAAAACGGCTGAACGCGGACAAGTCTTCGAAGCCCAGAATGGAGCTGATTTCCTTAGCGCTTTTGTGGGTATACAGCAGCAATCTCATGGCTTCCGCCTCAATGCGGTCATGAATCACCCGTAAAGGGGAAGGCAACCCGCAGGTCGAGAACAGATTGGAAAGTGTCTTGGGAGAACGGCAAAGAATATCGGCATAATCCTGCACTTGCTTCTTCTCCTTGAAATGCCGGTCCACTAATACGTAATACTGCCGGATGATGTCAAACGTCTTTTCCTTCTCCTGCCCCACCCCGAAACGCTGGCGCGCAATGCGTGTGCAGGTAATGATGAAACGTTTCAAGACAATGCGTAGCATCTCCTCCTGCAGATTGTCATGGATGACCGATTCCTGCCGGAAAATGCGGACTATGTCATGCAGGTTGGAAGACTGCCCGGCAGAAAGCGCCAGTCTCATCACCTTGGAAGAGCCATAAAAAAGGAATCCATTGCAAGAGACCTCGTTGTCATGTCCATAGATGCAATAAAAATTGCTGTTGAATACAAACGTCAGGTATTCACCGTCCACCTCTTTTACCTCCAGGTGATGCAACGGGGTCAAGGTCACGATTTCATCCTTTTCCAGGCGCATGGGGATATGGTCTATTTCCAGAGTGAGCGTACCGCTCTGTACCCAAATGAATTTATACAGAGTCTTGTCACGTTGCAGCGACGCACGCTCATGGTAGCTGGAAGTCATGGCTATGTTGCCATTCAAGCGGGTGTTCAGTTGATAATCCATAAAAAACAGATTGTTTTAGTAAATAACAAAGATAGCGAATATCTTGTTTGCTACTGATTATTTCCCCACTTTTGTAGCCGTTTTGCTGTTCTTTAATTTTTAACCTTTCATTAGTGTCCAATAAAAATGGACGAGTTAAAAAATTAATCAAATAGTCCTTCAAAAAGGGGATAATCGAGTTCTTTGATATCGTTGAAATCAGTCTTATCGAACAGGTCACGTAAGTTCGTTTTGT
>NZ_JABXJH010000051.1:0-34233 GCF_013373675.1 Bacteroides sp. L10-4 | reverse complement strand
GGGATTCAGACCCATTCAAAAGAGATGGATTGTGGAAAGAACATTCTCATGGATGGATTACAATAGAAGGCTCTGCCGAAACTATGAACTAACATTCGACTCGGCAGAGGAAATGGTCAAATTAGCCACTATAAGATTATTATTGAGGAAAATTTGAACAGGCTCTAATTGTATAACAATAGATTAAACATAAAGCAAATATATAGTATATAAAACACGAAAAAGGAGCTATCAAAGAGATATTTGATTACTCCTCTTTACGTAGTTTGATTAATTTAACAATTACAAATTATAGAGTGTTTGGATGGGGCTGAGTTCAAAATATATTTTGAGGTACTCAGCCTCATTTGATTTTTAAGTAAAAGACCACGGTGAATAGTACGCGGTTTGATAGGAATTGTTGGCAAAAAACTTGTGAATGCGCTTATGTATTTGAATTGCCATTTGATAAAACAATTGGTGAGAATCTGAGCCCTGATTCTATAAGCTTATAAACAAGCTAATTGCAAAGACTGTTAATGGATTGACGGCTTTGCGATTAGCTTGTTTACGTTTGGATGGCCTGTTATTGGCTATGGATAGAAAGATTATTTCTTTTCGTAGTCGAAATATTCGAAATCTGCATACGCTTTTGAAGCGTCGGAACTGGCGGTGGCATATAGTCCTAACATGATTCCTGTGAAGCCGCCGGCTGTTTCTGTGCTGATATAGCGTGTATTCATCCGGCCTGGTTCCTTGAATGTCTTGCCGTCTGTGGCATACTCGAACATATAGAGTTCATTGTTGCCTCTTACGCGGAGTTGTACTTTCCCTTGGGAGAGAATGATTTCCTTTTCCGTATGAGTCAGTTCGCCCAATTGGTAACGTAGCGATACTGCTTGTTTCCCGTTTTCCAACTGTTTGACGAATAGGTCGTAGTGGGATGATTCGAACATGTAGACTGTCAGACCGGCCTCGTCGCCGGCGATGGCTTTTTTCAGTTGCATGGAAGTAGTGGCTGTAAAATCAATATGTTCTTGGCGGCGGCATACGAAGGTGGGACTGCCTTTCCAGTCGTTCAGGCCGATAGGGGTTGCTTTCAGGTGAAGATTGCCGGAAGCAAAGGTGTAGTTCTCCGGATGGTAGTTCCGAAGATAAACCCATTCTGAACCTAATTCCTTGTTCTTGAATTCGGTGCGTACTGGCTTCTTGGCGAAAGGCTGTTGTGGCAGGGTGGGGACATCCATCTTCAAGGCGATGCTTCCGTCTCCGTTCACCACTGGCCAGGCATTCTTGTCCCAGCGCACGGGGGCGAGGAACGTTTCGCGTCCCAGCAAATGGTGTGTGCCACATTGAGGACGGAAAGCAAGGCAGACCATCCACCACGAGCCGTCGGGGGCTTGCACCAAATCGGCATGACCGGTTCCTTGTATCGGGCTGTCTTGGGCGTTCTTGTTGATGTGGGTTAGGATGGGGTTTGCAGGATTGCTGTCATACGGACCGTCTATATAGTGGCTGCGGGCAATCGTCACTTTGTGTCCGTATTCTGTGCCACCTTCTGAAATCAGCAGATAATACCAGTCGTCTTTCTTGTAAATGTGCGGCCCTTCAGGGTGCCGTCCACCCGTACCGTTCCAGATGCGTTTGGACTCGTTGAGTTGTTCGCCGGTTTTGGGGTTGATTTCGCACAGATAGATACCTACGCCCGGATTGCTGACAAGGTAACACTTGCCGTCTTCAAAATAGAGGGACGGGTCTATGCCGCCTTGCTTGAGCCATACGGGTTCTGACCATTCGCCACGCGGGTCGGTAGTGTGTACAAGGAAGTTGCCTTTGTCGGACACGTTGGTGGTAATCATGTAGAAGGTGCCGTCGTTGTAGCGGATGGTGGGTGCATAGATTCCTCCCCACGGGCCGGCGTCGTGAAGCGGCAGTTGTGAGGGGCGCGTCAGGCAGTGTCCGATTTGTTCCCAGTTGATGAGGTCTTTGCTGTGGAACAACGGTACGCCCGGAAAATATTGGAAACTACTGTTGACCAGATAAAAGTCATCTCCTGCGCGGCAGACACTCGGGTCAGGATGGAAACCGGGAATAACGGGATTTTGATAACCTTGCCGGTTTTGTGAAAAGCAGGACAGGGTGAGCGCCAGTCCTAAAAGTAACATCATCTTTCTCATAAATGCATTGTATTTTAAATAGTTTATCAGATATATGAATTAGGGTAGTTGAAGGAAATGTTTATACACAAAAATAAAGTATTCTTTCGGTTCAAACAAGCCGGATGTACCCGATGTCATTCAATGATTACTTTTGAACCCTATTCGGAAACAAATGATACCGTTGCAGATAACATGGCATCGGTGTGTTTTTCGCCTTTTCCGCTACTTTTGCTTTCACTGATTTAGCCATTATTTTAATACGTAAAGACATGATGAAGAATATCATTGGAAAATTCCAAACTTGCCTGGTGCTGTCGGCACTGCTTTTCTCTTCATTCGTTGCCGCATGTTCCGGCAATGATGATACTATGACTCCGGAAATAACGATTCCTGCGAACATTCTGACGGATGGAATGACTTTCTCCAAGACCAAAGGAACAAGTACACTGAACATCAAGTCAAACGTTGCATTGGAAGTTACCAGCAGTGCACCGGAGTGGTGCAAGGTTACGGCCGAAAGCTCTGCTTCGAGCAGTATTCTGAAGTATACCGTTGCGGCAGAAGCCAATACGGACACGAGCGACCGTGAAGCCAGGGTAACGGTGAAAGCTGGAGGCAGCGAAGTAGGGAGCTTCACTGTGAGGCAGACGGCTGCGGACGGACTAATCATATCCAACTCTACTTCTTTCGACCTGCCTGCTGCGGGAGGAGATGTATCTGTGGTAGTAGAAACCAATGGCGACGTACAAGCCGTTTCCGATGTTTCCTGGATAAAGGCGGTCAATACCCATGCCATGGAAAGCAAGATTTTCAAGTTTGCCGTCTCTCCCAATCCTCTGGGAGCGCGCGATGGCCATATCACTTTTACTTTGGGTAGCCTGACGGAGACTGTGACCATAAAACAGGCTGCGGGCGAGGTCGGCAATATGGGAAGCGACGCCAGGACACTTGCCTCCAAGATGTATGCAGGTATCAATATCGGCAACACGCTGGAAGCTTGTGATAACAAGAACAAGATAGCGAGCGAAACGTTATGGGGAAATCCTAAAGTGAGCGAGGCATATATCAAGGGGCTGAAGGCATTGGGATTTAATGCGGTACGCATCCCTTGTGCGTGGGATTATTACATTGTGAATCCATCGACCTATGAGATAGATGCTGCATGGCTCGACCGGGTTAGCGAAGTGGTGGGTTACTGTGTAGCCAATGATATGTATGCCATTGTCAATATCCATTGGGATGGCGGTTGGCTCGAAGAGAGTATCATTTATGGTTACAGCAGCGAAATAGATGCCAAGCAGAAAGCTATCTGGACACAGATTGCCAATAAACTGAATGCTTATGACGAGCATCTGCTCTTTGCCGGATGTAACGAGCCCGGACAGCAAGACCAGGGGAACGTTGGGACATCGGCCATAGATGCCATTCTGAAATATGAACAGACCTTTATTGATGCCGTGCGTGCCACCGGAGGGAATAATGCGAGCCGTTGCCTGATTGTGCAAGGTCCTTATACCAATATCGACAAGACGGTGAACGACTACACGATGCCCAAGGACGAAGTACCCGACCGTCTGATGGTGGAAGTCCACTTCTATGATCCCTATCAGTTCACCATGATGAACCATGACGAAACCTGGGGTAAGGTATTCCTTTATTGGGGTAAGGACAATCATGTGTCCGGCTCCATTCATAATGCCACCGGTTATGAAGAAGATTATGTGAAGCAGCAATTCCAGAAGATGAAGACGGCCTATGCAGATAAGGGAATTCCTGTGATTGTAGGCGAGTACAGCGCCATGAAGCGGACAAAAGAAGACAAGATAGAGGGTACTTCCGAACTTGCCTATCCCGACATTGACCAGGAAATGCACAACAAGAGCCGCGCCTATTGGAATGAGGTAGTCACCCGAGAGGCGAAAAACCACGGTTGTGTCCCCTTCTATTGGGAAACCGGCGGTGACATGAACCGTGGTACGGCTACGGCGAAGGAGGCTTATGCCATTGAGGGCATCATGAAGGGAGCCGCAGCCGGTAAATACCCTTATTGATTGAGTGGTGGATAGAATAAAAGACAGTTTTCAAAAGTATCATATAAATAGGTTTTATAGGTTACAAGGATTGTTGATATAGTTTTTTTTGATTGGTTATGGAGAAGTATGTCCGCGAGGGATATGCTTCTCCTTCTTTAAAAATCCTTGTCTTTCCTTGCTTTTCTGTTCGTTTTTCACTTCATTTGCAATAAAAATAACTTCCCTTAGCTCTGATAGTATGAAAAGACTGCAACTACTGCTCTTGTGGGTTTGGATAGTATGTTTCTCTGCTGCTTCACACAACTACATGTTTAAACATTTGGAAGTGAAAGACGGACTTTCCAATAATCAGGTTAATGCCATTTATAAAGACTCAAACGGATTCATGTGGTTTGGTACAGCTTCGGGATTGAACCGATATGATGGTTATGATATAAGGATTTATCGCAGCCAGAAGGATGATGAGAAATCTCTTCCCGATAGTTATGTCGAGGATATACAAGAAGATGCGTCCGGTAATTTGTGGATACGTACAGGAGGCGGGTATGCCATTTACAGTTCGGCTTCCGATGTTTTCAATCGTAATGTGGAAGCCTGGATGTGGAATGTCGGTCTGACCGGAAATCCTTCACTTGTCTATATTGATAAGGAAAAGACTTTCTGGATCTATATTAATGGTAAAGGTGTTTACAGCTATAGAGAGGGACAGAAAAATGCCGTAGCAGTGAAGGGGGGGGCTGAACTGCTTGCGAAAGCCGAAGTGTCCGACATGAAAGAATGCGGCGAAGGAATCCTGCTGGTTCTGAGTAACGGTATCTTGGCTTGTATAGATGAGGAAAAGCAAAATATCAAGTGGACCAATCCGGGTATTGCCGAAGATTGCAGGGAAGTAAAGAATGCTACCTTTGATTTGTTTGTCGACCATAGTGGGCGAGCATGGATATTCAGTGTGGAGGGGATGTGGATTTATAACCTTTCTCAGAAGGTTTGGGAACAGCGTTCTCCCCGAACGGACACCTACAATACTGTACGTGCAGTGGCACAGGATAAATATGGATGTATATGGATAGGCAAGGATCAGGATGGCGTTGAATTGATAGAACCGGCGGGAAGGAAAATCCGTCTGGCGAATGATCCTAATAACGGGCGTACTCTGTCCAACAATACAATAACGGCTCTTTATGAAGATGAGGCCGGTACGATGTGGGTGGGAACCTACAAGAAGGGCGTCTCTTTCTATAATGAAAGTGTCTTCAAGTTCGGCATTGCCGATGTAGGCGACATCAATTGTGTGGAGGACGGAGGCGGTGATATCGTATGGGTGGGGACAAACGACCGCGGGTTGATTCGCTGGAATAGCGTGACAGATGAACGTATGGTTTTTTCGCATACGGCAGATTCCCGCTCTATCTCGAGTGATGTCATAGTCTGCCTTCTTCGGGACAGTAGCGGCAGAGTGTGGGCAGGTACTTTTTGGGGTGGACTGAATTGCTATGATGGGAACCGCTTTATCCATTACCGGTCCCGTAAGGGAGACAGTAACTCACTGGTCTACGACAATGTATGGGCATTGGCAGAAGATGCGGACAAAAATATCTGGATTGGTACGTTGGGGGGAGGATTGCAATGCTTGAATCCTCAGACGGGGATATTTACCACCTATTCTACAGGTAATTCAAACCTTGTGTCGGACTATATCTCATCCCTCTGCATCAGCTGTGACAATAATCTGATTATCGGTACTTCGGCAGGGATGGCTTTCATGGACTTGAAGACCGGCGAGATTACAAATTTTGCAGGTACAAAGTCGGGTAAGACGAGGCTTTCCAATCAAAATATCAATCAAGTTTACGAAGATAGTCGCGGTTTGCTATGGATAGCCACGCGTGAAGGCTTGAATGTATATGACAGCAAACGGGATGAATTGTACGAAGTGCCTATCAAGCCCAGTTTCTCCAAACTATTGATATTGGGTATTACGGAAGATGAAAATAAAAGTATATGGATCAGCACCGGAGGAGAACTGATAAACGTGGTGTTGTCCGTTGACAGCAAGACGGAGCAGCCCGTGTTCCGTTGCTATATCTATAATGACAAGGATGGTTTGCAGAGTTGTGACTTCAACCAGCGTTCCCTCAAACGACTGCATACGGGCGAGATTGTAGTGGGAGGACTGTATGGACTGAATCGCTTCCAGCCGGGCAACATAAAGTATAACCGCACGTTGCCTAAGATTATGTTTACCGGTTTCCAGTTGTTCAATGAAAACGTGAAGGTGGGCGAGGAATATGCAGGACGTGTCATCTTGAAGGAGGCTTTGAATCAGAGTAGGGAGGTTGTTCTGGATTATAAGCAGAATGTTTTTACGGTACTGTTTGCTTCGGACAATTTCGTGCTGCCCGAAAAGACACAATATTTCTATAAACTGGAAGGATTCAATGGAGACTGGCTGACGAGTATGTCCGATATGCATCGCGTCACCTATACCAGTTTGGCGCCGGGAACTTATACATTAAGAGTGAAGGCTACAAACAGTGACGGATATGCGGGCACTGAAGAGGCTTCTCTGAAGATTGTCATTCTTCCTCCTTTCTGGATGACTCCGTGGGCATATATCGTTTATGCTCTTCTGGTTGTAGGAGTCATCTTCTTTTCACTTTATGCCGTACAACGAAGGGAACGTAATAGGTTTAAAATCCGCCAGATAGAGGAAGATGCGAAGAAGAGGGAGGAGTTGAGCCAGATGAAATTCCGCTTTTTCACGAATGTCAGCCATGACTTGCGTACACCGCTTACGCTGATTATATCGCCGATGGAAAGTATGATGAAGGAGATTACGGACGAAAAGCTGCATGGCAAGCTACAACTGATGTACCGCAATGCGCAGCGTTTGCTGAATCTGGTCAATCAGTTGCTCGATTTCCGTAAGAATGAGATGGCAGGATTGCATCTTTCCGTGTCCGAGGGGGATATTGTGGCTTATGTGCGCAACATATGTGCTTCTTTCCTGATGCTTTCCGAAAAGAAACATGTGCATCTGACATTTTTTTCGGCTATGGAGTCGCTGAATATGTCATTTGACGAGGATAAAATTGGTAAAGTTGTGATGAATCTTCTATCCAATGCCTTCAAATTTACCCCGGACGGGGGACGTGTGGATGTGGCATTGGAAATGTCGAAGGAGATGTCCGGAAGATTGCTGATAAAGGTATCGGATACTGGTGTCGGCATCAGGGATGAAGACAAGGAGCGAATTTTTGAACGTTTCTATCAGGTGGAGCAGGAAGAACCGGAACTCCAGTCAACGGGTAGTGGTATTGGCTTGAGTCTGGTACGCGACTTTGTGACGCTGCATGAGGGCACGGTGCGCGTTGTTGACAATGTGGGGTCCGGCAGTGTGTTCTTGGTTGAGCTTCCGGTTAAACATGTGCATGTAAGTTCTTCCAAGCTTGCACCGCTTGCAGAAGAGGTGGAAGAGCATGAG
Organism: Bacteroides sp. L10-4; assembly: GCF_013373675.1. Lineage (NCBI taxonomy): Bacteria > Pseudomonadati > Bacteroidota > Bacteroidia > Bacteroidales > Bacteroidaceae > Bacteroides > Bacteroides sp. L10-4. The sequence continues at coordinate 26,578 of NZ_JABXJH010000051.1, read as the reverse complement.
GAACTTTTGCCGGGCATGGAAGAAGAACCGCTTCCGGATGATTTGTCGGGCGATATGGAGGATAATGAAGATGAAAAAGAAAAGCCGTTGGCCCTGATTGTGGATGATAATGAAGATTTGGTTGCCTTCATGAAAGACAGTCTGAGATTGTATTTCCGTATACAGTCTGCTTCCAATGGGCGGGAGGCTTGGCAGAAGATACCGGAGCTGATGCCGGATATTATTGTCAGCGACGTAATGATGCCCGAGATGGATGGGAATGAACTGTGTCGCTGGGTAAAGACTGATAAACGCACGAGCAACATTCCGATGATATTGCTCACTGCACGGCAGGCTGTGGAAGATAAAGTGGAGGGGTTGACCATCGGTGCGGATGATTATGTGACGAAACCTTTCAATGTGGAAATCCTGATTCTGCGTATGCGCAAGCTGATTGACTTGAGCAAGAAGCGCAAGGCAAAGTCGCTCATCGACCCCGAACCAAGTGAAATAGCCATTACTTCGTTGGATGAAAAACTGGTGGAAAATGCCATCAAATATGTGGAGGTAAACATCGGCCGATGTGATTTGTCCGTAGAAGAGTTGAGCCGGGAATTGGGCATGAGCCGGGTGCATCTTTACAAAAAACTCCTGCAGATAACTGGTAAGACACCCATTGAATTTATCCGTGTCATCCGTCTGAAAAGAGCTGCGCAGATGCTGCGCGAGAGTCAGCAAAATGTATCGGAGATAGCGTATCAGTTAGGCTTTAACAACCCCAAGTATTTCAGCAAATATTTTAAGGATGAATTCGGTGTTTTGCCCTCTGTTTATCAGGAAAGAGAGGGTAAATAACAAAAGATACCCCTTACAGAAACATATTCTCTTTTAGGAGAATCAAAAGTACCCTTTTGTTTCAACATCGGGAGGACTCGTTTTTGAAGGAGACTTTTTATTTTTACATCGGAGAAAATTCACTTTAAAAACAATAATATGAAATTGAAAGACACTTCAGTTTATTTGCTTGCCGGATGGATGCTCACCGCATGTTCCGGAGGCGGATTCCAGAAAACCGGGAACGGTGTTGTTGTGGAAATCAAGCAACAGCAACCGACGGATGTACGTAAAGTAAGATTGGAAGTGATGGGCGAGAAGCTCATTCACGTATCGGCTACTCCTGAGAAGGAATTTTCGAAGGAACAGAGCCTCATTGTTATCCCTCAACAGAATAAGACTGACTTTAAGGTCGAAGAGCAGGGCGATGAAGTGACTGTCAAGACATCGGAATTATGTGCCGTCGTATCCAAGACAACGGGTGAGGTACGCTTCACAGATGCCGACGGCAAGCAGATTCTGGCTGAAGACTCTGACGGACGGACTTTTAATCCGGTGGAAGTGGAAGGTACGAAAGGATATACAGTACGTCAGGTATTCCAGTCGGCAGGCAATGATGAGGCTTTCTATGGCTTGGGCCAGCACCAGGCGGATGAGTTCAATTATAAAGCTAAGAATGAGGAATTGTTCCAATATAATACAAAGGTATCTGTACCCTTCATCGTGTCTAATAAGAACTACGGTGTGCTTTGGGACAGCTATTCGCTCTGCCGTTTCGGTGACCCGCGTGACTACTCACAGCTGGGTGATGTCTTCAAACTTTATGATAAAGATGGCAAGGAAGGTGCTTTGACCGGTACATATATTCCGGGTAAGAAAGATGTAGAAACCCTTGTACGTCGTGAGGATTCCCTTTATTTTGAGCATCTGGACCGTGCTGCCCATCTGAACAAAGTGGTTAATTTGCCTGCGGAGTTCCCGTTCGGAGGGGCTGACGTAATTTATGAGGGAGAAATAGAACCGGCAGAAAGCGGTTTGTTCCGTTTCATACTTTACTATGCAGGCTATATGAAAGTATATATTGATAATGAGTTGGTGGTTCCCGAACGTTGGCGTACGGCTTGGAATCCTAACAGCTACAAGTTTGCCGTCAATCTGGAAGCGGGCCACCGCGTTCCGCTGAAGATAGAGTGGAAGCCCGATGCCGGTATCTCTTACTGCGGTCTGCGTGCATTAAGTCCGGTGGCTGATGAAGAACAGAACAAACTCTCCTGGTGGGGTGAAATGCAGTCTGAGATAGACTACTATTTCGTTTATGGTGATGATATGGACGATGTGATTAGCGGTTACCGCACATTGACAGGGAAGTCTCAGATTATGCCGAAATGGGCGATGGGTTACTGGCAGAGCCGTGAGAAGTATAATACGCGTGAGGAGGTTCTCTCCACCCTGAAGGAATTCCGTGAACGTCAGATTCCTATCGACAATATCGTAATCGACTGGCTGCATTGGAAGCAGGATTCTTGGGGAAGTCATGAGTTCGACCTCGAACGTTTCCCCGACCCGAAGGGAATGGTCGACTCTATTCATGCCATGAACGGACGTCTGATGATTTCCGTATGGCCCAAGTTCTATGTTACGACGGAACACTTCAAGGAATTTGACGAAAAAGGCTGGATGTACCAGCAGGCTATTAAAGACAGCATCAAAGACTGGGTAGGTCCCGGCTATCTGGGTTCTTTCTATGATGCTTATGATTCCGATGCACGTAAGCTTTTCTGGAAACAGATGCAGGACCACTACTATCCTTTGGGTGTTGACGCGTGGTGGATGGATGCCAGCGAACCGAATATACGTGACTGTACGGACTTGCAGTACCGCAAGGACCTTTGCGGTCCGACGGCACTCGGCCCTTCTGCCAAGTTTTTCAATGCATACGCACTGATGAATGCCGAGGCTATCTATGACGGACAGCGTGGCGTGGAACCGGACAAGCGCGTCTTTTTGTTGACACGTTCCGGCTTTGCAGGCTTGCAACGCTATTCTACCGCCACCTGGAGTGGTGACATCGCTACTCGCTGGGAAGATATGAAAGCGCAAATCTCTGCCGGCCTGAACTTTGCTGTCAGCGGTATTCCCTATTGGACTATGGACATCGGTGGATTCTGTGTAGAGAACCGTTATGTGGCTGGCCAATTGGAATTCAACAAGACCGGACGTGAAAATGCTGATTATAAGGAATGGAGAGAGTTGAATACCCGTTGGTATCAGTTCGGTGCTTTCTGCCCGTTGTTCCGTGCACACGGCCAGTATCCGTATCGTGAGGTTTGGAATATCGCTCCGGCTGGACATCCGTGCTACAACTCCATCGTTTACTATACGAAGCTGCGTTACAACATGATGCCGTATATCTATTCTTTGGCAGGTATGACTTACTTCGATGATTATACCATCATGCGTCCGCTCGTAATGGACTTCACGGCCGATGCAAACGTCAACAACATAGGCGACCAGTTCATGTTCGGTTCTGCCTTGATGGTGGCTCCGGTTTACGAATACGGTGCACGTAGCCGCGAGGTTTATTTTCCGGCAAGCTGCGGTTGGTATGACTTCTATTCCGGCAAGTATGTGGACGGTGGCCGGAAGCTGACAGTGGATGCCCCTTATGAACGTATTCCGCTTTACGTCTGCGAAGGTGCTATTGTACCTTATGGTCCGGACATGCAATATAGTGACGAAAAACCGGCTTCGGAAATCACACTCTATGTTTATACGGGCAAGGACGGCGCATTTACGCTCTACGAGGATGAAGGTGTGAACTATAACTACGAGAAGGGACAATATGCCACTATACCGTTTGCCTATAACGATGCTGAGGGCACATTGGTTATCGGCGACCGTACGGGTGAATTCCCCGGCATGCTGAAGGAACGTACTTTCAATGTAGTGAAGGTAAGCAAAGACCAGCCGCAACCGTTCGATTTGAAGGCGAAAGGCACAACGGTGAAGTATGACGGAAATGCACAGACCGTAAAATTATAATCGGAATGATAGACGACGGTGCCAGAGAGAGAAAACCTCCCGGTGCCGGTCTTGTTGTTTCTCGGTGCCGGCCACTTCCCTGCTTCCGAATAGCTGTGAGAGAGGAATAGGCACCCGATAATCTTTTAGATATTTATTACCATGAATAGAATCATATTGTTTTTGGCCATCGGGCTGTTCCTGCTGGCCGGTTGCAATGCTCCTAAAGAGGTAGCCGGTGATGACCGCAGCTTGGATTTTACTGCCGGCTGGGCCTTCCGCTTGGGAGACGATACGGCGGCATCCCGTCCGGATTATAATGACGCCGACTGGCGGAAACTGAACTTGCCCCACGATTGGGCCATCGAAGGAGAATTCAGTAAAGACAATCCTTCGGGGACGGGTGGAGGTGCACTGCCCGGTGGTATAGGTTGGTATCGCAAGACTTTTACTGCCGATAAGGCCGATGAGGGTAAGTGCTATCGCATAGATTTCGATGGTGTCTATATGAATTCCACCGTTTATATCAATGGACATGAATTGGGAACACGTCCTTACGGGTACATCTCGTTTAGTTATGACCTGACTCCCTATATCAGGTGGGGAGAAGAGAATGTGTTGGCTGTCCGTGTAGACAACGCCGAACAACCCAATTCACGTTGGTATTCCGGTTGCGGCATCTACCGTAATGTGTGGTTGACGAAACTGAATCCGGTGCATGTGGCACAGTGGGGTACCTACGTGACGGCAGAAGAAGTGTCGAAGAACAGTGCCCGGTTGAAGATACGCACCAGTTTACAGTACGATGTAGAGACACAGACGGAAGATTCCGTGCAGCAGGCCGACGGTACATATGTTGTATTCGATTCGGAAATTATTCCTTTGGCTGATGTCGTCCTGCAATCCCGGTTAGTGGATGCCAACGGCAATGTGGTGGGTGAGGCTGTGTCGGAAGCTCAGTTGACGCCCCTTGCTCCGGCGGAAGTGGAGCAGGAGATACGTTTGAAGAATCCCCGTCTCTGGAGTATTGATACGCCCTACATGTATAAGGTGGAAAGCATTCTCAAGGATAAGCAGACCGGCGAAGTGCTCGACCGTTATTATACTCCTACCGGCATCCGTACTTTCCGCTTCGATGCACAGAAAGGATTTGTCCTGAATGGTGAGCAGGTGAAGATAAACGGTGTCTGCATGCATCATGACCTGGGTTGTCTGGGAGCTGCGGTGAATACGCGCGCCATAGAGCGCCAGTTGGAGATTCTGAAAGAAATGGGTTGCAACGGAATCCGTTGTTCCCATAACCCTCCTGCACCGGAGCTGCTCGACCTTTGCGACCGTATGGGCTTCATCGTGATGGACGAGACATTTGATATGTGGCGCAAGAAAAAGACCCGCCACGACTATTCGCGCTATTTCAACGAATGGCACGAACGCGATTTGACTGACCTTATCGTGCGTGACCGCAATCATCCTTCCATCTTCATGTGGAGCATCGGCAACGAAGTGCTGGAGCAGTGGACGGATGCCAAAGCCGACACCTTAAGCCTGGAAGAGGCCAACCTGGTCTTGAACTTCGGTCATAGTGCGGATATGCTGGCAAAGGACGGAGAAATGTCCGTCAACTCATTGCTGACAAAAAAGCTGGCGGATATGGTGAGGGAGCTCGATGCCACACGCCCCGTGACGGCAGGTTGCAACGAGCCGAACCCGAATAATCATCTGTTCCGTTCCGGTGCGCTCGATATTATCGGCTTCAACTACCATGATGACTGGTTTGCAGGTGTTCCCGAGAACTTCCCCGGTAAGCCGTTCATCGTGACGGAGAGTGTTTCCGGCCTGATGACACGCGGTTATTACCGGATGCCGAGTGATTCGATGTTCATCTGGCCCGAACGTTGGGACAAGCCTTTCTATGATGCCTCGTTCTCTTGTTCCTCCTACGATAACTGTCATGTTCCTTGGGGCAACCGTCACGAAGGTACTATGCGTCATGTGAAGAACAACGACTTTATCAGCGGACAATACGTCTGGACGGGTTTCGATTATATCGGTGAGCCTACTCCTTACGGTTGGCCGGCACGCAGCTCTTACTTTGGCATTATCGACTTGGCTGGCTTCCCGAAGGATGTTTACTACATGTATCAGTCCGACTGGCGTCCGGACAAGGTGGTGTTGCACCTCTTCCCGCATTGGAACTGGACAGAGGGGCAGGACGTCGATCTGTGGGCATATTATAATAATGCCGACGAAGTGGAGCTTTTCGTGAATGGAAAGTCGCAGGGGGTGCGTAGCAAGGGAAAAGACGATTTCCACGTCATGTGGCGCGTGAAGTATGAACCGGGTACGGTAAAGGCTGTTTCCCGCAAGGAAGGAAAGACCGTGGCCGAGCAGGAGATTCGGACAGCGGGCGAACCTGCGCAGATTTGTCTCACTCCTGACCGCAGCACCATTCAGGCAGATGGTAAAGACTTGAGTTTCATTACCGTCGAAATCTTGGATAAAGATGGGAATTTGTGTCCGAATGCCGAAAACGATGTGACCTTTGCAGTAGAAGGTGCCGGCTTCATTGCCGGAGTGGACAATGGAAGCTCTATTTCTATGGAGAAGTTCAAAGACAATCATCGCAAGGCTTTCTACGGAAAGTGCCTGGTAGTAGTGCAGAACAACGGTGAACCGGGTGGTGTCAAGGTGACGGCTACGGCTGATGGACTGAAAAAGGCGACGACAACGATTAAAGTTAAATGATAATTTGATGTGCCAATATGCCAATGACTTGCGGCGCGATGGCATAGTATGAGCACAGTGTAGCCAATTAACACATTACCATATTAACCAATTAAGATATGAAGAATAAATTTTTTGTAACCCTATTATTGGCATGCTCCATCAGCACCGTGTCTGCACAAACACCGGTCTATATGGACGATGCACAACCTATTGAAGCACGTGTAAAGGATGCACTCAGCCGGATGACGCTGGAAGAGAAGGTAGCCCTTTGCCATGCGCAGAGTAAATTCAGCAGTGCGGGTGTTCCGCGGCTCGGCATTCCCGAGCTTTGGATGAGCGACGGCCCTCACGGTGTCCGTGCCGAAATCAACTGGAACGACTGGGGATATGCCAACTGGACCAATGACAGCATTACCGCTTTCCCGGCCTTGACTTGTCTGGCCGCTACCTGGAATCCGGACATGTCTGCCAAGTATGGCAAGGTCATCGGTGAGGAAGCGCGCTATCGTGAAAAGGATGTGTTGCTGGGTCCCGGCGTCAATATCTACCGTACTCCGATGAACGGGCGTAATTTTGAATATATGGGCGAGGACCCTTATCTGGCCAGTGTGATGTGCGTACCTTACATCCAGGAATTGCAGAAGAACGGAGTGGCAGCTTGTGTCAAGCACTATGCGCTGAACAACCAGGAACTATGGCGCGGACATATTGATGTGAATCTTAGCGACCGTGCTTTATATGAAATCTATCTGCCGGCATTTAAGGCTGCTGTAGAAGAGGGAGGTGTCTGGAGCATTATGGGTGCTTATAATAAGATTCGCGGCCAGCACGCCTGCCATAATGATTTTGCGTTAAACAAGATTCTGAAAGGCGACTGGAAGTTCGACGGCTGTGTCATTACCGACTGGGGCGGTGCACACGACACCTATGAGGCTGCCGTCAACGGTCTGGATATTGAAATGGGGTCTTACACCAACGGTTTGACATCCGAAAGTGCATTTACCTATAATGATTATTACCTTGCCAACCCTTACCTCCGCATGTTGAAGGATGGCAAAGTACCGATGTCTACGATAGACGACAAGGCTTCCCGCATTCTTCGCCTGATATTCCGTACGGCGATGAACCGTCAGAAGCCCTACGGTTCGGTAGCTACGGAAGAGCATTATGCCGCTGCCCGCGAGATAGGCAATGAGGGCATTGTGCTGTTGAAGAATGCTCCGGTGGTAAAGAAAGGTGCTCCGTTGCTGCCGATTGATGCAGCCAAGTATCAGAATATCCTGGTGGTGGGCGACAATGCCGTACGCCTGCTGAACCAGGGAGGAGGTTCTTCCGAACTGAAAGTGAAGGATATGGTATCTCCGCTGGATGGCTTGCGTGCCGCTTATGGCGATAAGGTAACCTATGCGAAAGGTTATGCCGCCGGTCGTCCGATGTACGGTCGTGCAGATGAAATTTCGCAGAATGTGGTAGACTCGCTTCGCGCAGAGGCCGTGGAAATGGCGAGAAAGGCAGACTTGGTGGTGCTGGTAGGCGGATTGAACAAGAACCACTTCCAAGATTGTGAGGGTGGCGACCGTCTGGAATACGGCTTGCCTTTCGGGCAGGACGAACTGGTTGAAGCTTTGCTGGGGGTAAACAAGAACTTGGTTCTGGTGCTTCTCAGTGGTAATGCGGTGGAAATGCCGTGGGTATCCCGGGTTCCTGCCATTGTGCAAGGCTGGTATTTAGGCTCCATGGGTGGCAAGTCTTTGGCTGACATCCTGAGTGGTGCGGTGAATCCAAGTGGAAAGTTGCCCTTCTCTTTCCCTGCCAAGTTGACTGATTGCGGTGCACATGCTTTTGATGAACTCAGTTATCCGGGCGACAGCATCAAGCAGGAATATAAGGAAGATATTTTGGTGGGCTATCGTTGGCACGATACCAAGAAGACTCCGGCCCTCTTTCCCTTTGGTCATGGTTTGAGCTATACTACCTTTACATATGGCAAACCGGTGCTTTCTGCCAAGACCATGACTGCCGACGGTACCCTGACGGTGACAGTTGCCGTGAAGAATACGGGTAGCGTTGCCGGAAAAGAGATTGTACAGCTATATGTAGGCGATGATAAATGTAGTGTACTCCGTCCTGTAAAGGAGTTGAAACGTTTTGCGAAGATTGCTTTGGCACCGGGTGAGGAGAAGAACGTGACTTTCACCCTTACTCCGGATGATTTGAAGTACTACGATGAGGCTTCCGCAGCCTGGAAGTACGAACCGGGCAAGTTCAAGGCATACGTTTGCGCTTCGTCTGCCGATGTCCGTGGTGTGGTTCCGTTTGAAATGAAATAGCCTTATGAAAATATTTGCCACTTTATTTTTGCTTGCAGCCCCGTTGCTGCTTCGTGCAGCCGATGCACCTGCCGACAGTTGTAATCATCAGTTATACTATACGTCGCCTGCCACTATCTGGGAGGAAACTCTTCCTTTGGGCAACGGGCGCTTGGGAATGATGCCCGACGGAGGCATTCTCCGTGAGCACATTGTGTTGAATGAAATATCATTATGGAGCGGAATGGAGGCGGATTATAGCAATCCGGATGCCTCGAAGAGTCTGCCTGCCATCCGGCAACTGTTGTTTGAGGGAAAGAACCGCGAAGCGCAGGAGTTGATGTACAGCAGTTTCGTTCCAAAGAAACAGGAGACTGACGGGAGATATGGAACCTATCAGGTACTGGGTGATTTGGATATAGACTTTACCTACAATTCTTCATTGTCCATTCTCAATTCTCCATTAAACCACTATCGCCGTTGGCTCAACTTGCGCGATGCGGTGGCATATACGGCTTTCAGCCTGGGAGATGTCGATTACCGTCGTGAGTATTTCGTTTCCCGTGACCGTGATGTCATGCTGATTCATCTGGTTGCCGGACGTGAGGGGGCTCTGAACTTCTCCGCCCGCTTGAGCCGTGCGGAACATGGTTCGGTGACTGTCCAAGGGAACACCCTTGTGATGGACGGCATGCTGGAAAGCGGCAAGCCCGGTTTGGACGGTATGAAATACCGCGTGGCCATGCAACTTGTGCAGAACGGTGGTGAATCGTCTGTCTGCCCGGAAAACGGCATCCGCTTGAAGAACGGGCAGGAAGCCTGGCTGATACTTTCTGCTGCTACCTCCTATGCCGCTGCCGGTACCGACTTCCCGGGCGAGCGCTATGCAGAAGTCTGCGACAGCCTGCTCCGTCCTTTCACCGCTCCGGCTAATTCTTCCTCCTCCATATTCCATTCTCAATTATCCGACCATGTCGTTGCCCACCGTTCCCTTTACGACCGTGTTTCCTTGACGCTTCCTGCCACGGCGGATGATACGCTTCCGACGAATGAGCGCATCCTCCGCTTCACACGGCAGGAGTCGCCGGCATTGGCTGCTCTGTATTATAACTACGGACGCTATCTGCTCATCAGCAGTACCCGCCCCGGCAGTCTGCCGCCCAATCTGCAAGGACTCTGGGCGAAGGGAGTATCGACTCCCTGGAACGGAGATTATCATACGAACATCAATATCCAGATGAATCACTGGCCCTTGGAGCAAGCCGGGCTTTCCGAACTCTGTCAACCGTTGACAACGCTGATGGAGCGTCTTGTCCCTTCGGGAGAGGCAAGTGCGCGTACCTTCTATGGCGATGAGGCGGATGGCTGGGTGCTCCACATGATGACTAACGTGTGGAATTATACTGCTCCCGGTGAACATCCCTCTTGGGGAGCCACCAATACCGGTGGTGCCTGGCTGTGTGCCCATTTGTGGGAGCACTATCTGTATACGCAGGATAAGGATTATCTGCGCCGTATCTATCCCGTATTGAAAGGTGCTGCCCGGTTCTTTAGTTCTACCACCGTGCAGGAGCCTTCTCATGGCTGGCTGGTAACTGCCCCCACTTCTTCTCCGGAAAACAGTTTCTATGTGCCGGGTGACAGCGTGACTCCTGTCAGCATCTGTATGGGGCCTACTATGGATGTGCAACTGCTCACCGAGCTTTATACAAATGTCATTGCCGCCGCCCGCCTGCTGGATTGTGATGCGGACTATGCGGCGAAGCTTGAGGCGGATTTGAAGAAGTTCCCGCCCATGCAAATCGGTAAGGAAGGATACTTGCAGGAATGGCTGGAAGATTATAAGGAAGTGGATGTGCACCACCGCCATGTTTCCCATCTCTACGGTCTGCATCCGGGAAACCAGATTTCGCCGGACGCTACCCCCGAGCTTGCCGAAGCCTGCCGGATGACCTTGAACCGTCGTGGAGACGGGGGTACCGGTTGGAGTCGTGCTTGGAAGATAAACTTCTGGGCTCGTCTGGGCGACGGAAACCGTGCCTGGAAACTCTTCAAGAGTTTGCTGCATCCTGCTGTCAATGCTGCGACGGGAGGTCATGGTAGCGGTACTTTCCCTAATTTGTTCTGTTCGCATCCGCCTTTCCAGATCGATGGCAACTACGGTGGTGCGGCGGGAGTCGGCGAAATGCTGTTGCAAAGCCATGAGGGCTTCATCCATCTGCTTCCTGCCCTGCCGGACAGCTGGACTACCGGCAACTTCCGTGGAATGCGCGTGCGTGGCGGCGCTTCCATGGACTTGGACTGGAAGGATGGACGGGCAACGAGGGCTGTTGTTACCGCTCTTGTTCCGGGTAAATTCACAGTAAAGATGCCCGCAGGTGCTGTCCGTGCCGAGGTGAAGATAGGAGGACGCACGCGTACTTACAAGAAATCGGCATTCTCGCTGGACTTGAACAAGGGAGAAGAAGCGACGGTGTATTTCTTCTGATGATTCGGACAGAAGAATAGAAGATGTTTTAGACAGAAGAACAAAAGAAATAAAGCAAAATATGTTCTTTTGTTCTTCTGTCTAAAAATAGTTCCCCGACAAAATCATCAAGTTATTTGTCTTTCGTGCCCGAATGCCGTACATTTGCAGCGCATGTAGAACAAATATCTTGGATAATTATGAAAGATGGAGTACGTTTCTTCTTCTCGTTTCTCGGCTTGCTGGGAGCGTTGGCAGTTCATGCACAAGTCAATGAGTTGCCACGTTCCACACCCGAGGCAGAAGGAGTCCCTTCCAAGGCTGTCACTGCCTTGTTTGATTCCCTGATGGCATTGCCGGAAACAGATATCCACAGCGTGGTGGTGCTGCGTCATGGCAAGGTCATCGGAGAAATCTATCCGGCTCCGTTCGCGCCGGAATATCGCCATACCATGTATTCCTGTTCCAAAACCTTTGTCGGGGCTGCCGTGGGGCTTGCCATTGCGGACAACCGCTTGCGCTTGACAGACCGCGTCGGTGCCTTTTTCCCGGAGCTTCTTCCGGATTCGGTTTCCGCTAATCTGGCAGACATGACTGTCCGCGACCTGCTTACCATGACATCGGGCATCACTCCCGACTGGAATATGCGCAACCTCACTCCCGACTGGATACGTGCCTTCCTTGCCAAACCGGTGAAGACTCCGGGCAAGAAGTTTGAATATGATTCGATTTGCAGTTACATGCTTTCTGCCATTGTACAGAAGGTGACGGGCATGACCTTGCTGGATTATCTCAAACAGAAGCTCTTCACCCCGATGCATATCACGGACATTGCGTGGGAGATGAGCCCCGAAGGCATCAATACCGGTGGCTGGGGGGTGCATATCCAGAGCGAGTCGTTGGCTAAATTCGGCTTGCTGCTGCTGAACCGCGGTGTATGGGAAGGCAAGCAGCTGCTCCCGGCTTCCTGGGTGGAGCAGATGATGACCAGGCAGATAGGAGATTATGGCTATCAGATGTGGCTTTGCGAATATCCGGGTGCTGTGCGTGCTGACGGAGCTTTGGGGCAATACATTCTGATTGTTCCTGACAAGGATATGGTGGTAGTCATTACCGAATGCACGTTGATAGATGGCCGTCGGCAGCGGCGTCTGGTCTGGAACCGCTTGTTGCCGGAGGCCGGGGAGCAGGCATTGCTGCCCGGCAAGGACTACAGGCGCCTGCAGAAGAAGCAGAGTTCTTGTCAACTGCCGTTGGTGCAGGGAAAGGCGGCTTCCTCCCTTTCGCAGAAATACGCGGGCAAGCGCATCCTGCTCGGAGAGAACAAATACGGATGGCAATCCATCGGACTGCAATTCAAGCAGAAAGAAGTGGTGATGAATGTGGTGGAGAAAGACGGAAAGACCTACGATCTTCCGTTTGGCTATAAGCAATGGCTGAAGGCGGCAAGTGATGGCTATCCTCCGTATTCGGTTGCCGCAAAGGGGCGTTTTAAGGGTATAGAAGGCCCTTTCCAAGTGGCAGGCAGTTATGCGTGGACGTCATCTGATGCTTTGCGGCTGAAAGTACATTATGTCAACTGGATAAGCGCTCTTGGGCTTACGCTCCGGTTTGAGGATAACAAGGTACTCCTGACTGTTACGGAGAACTATTCTTCGGGTGAAGGGGTGACTTTCGAAGGGACATTAGCACATTAAAATAATGAATCGTATTTTGCTTACTCTAAAACGGCCTTTTATATGGCTGTACCGTTTCCGGCACCGTTGCGGCTACGGTGTACATTCTCCTTTTGCCTTTAACCTGATTACGCATGTGATTTACGAAACTACGGCTTATTATAAATATGAGGAGCTGGTCGAGGCACAGAAACAACAGGAATCGGAGAAAGACAAGCTCTGGAAGTACGAATCGAAGAAAGTGAAACGTCTTCTGTTCCGTCTGGTAAACTATGCCCAGCCGGAGACCATCGTGGATGCCGGTACGCTTGCCGCTTCCGCCCTCTATCTGAAAGCGGGGAAGGAGGGAGCGGATTATACTTCGGCTTCCGACCTTTCCGAACTTTTTCTGGAGAGCGGTGTTCCCGTCGATTTCCTTTATTTGCACGACTATCGTCGTCCCGGGTTTGTAGAGGAGGTCTTCCGTATCTGTGCCGCCCGTACCGGAGGAAAGTCTGTCTTTGTGATTGAAGGCATCCGTTACACTCCGCAGATGTTTGCCCTTTGGAAGCGTATGAAGCAGGATGGACGGGCAGGTATTACGTTCGACCTTTATGATCTTGGTATCATATTCTTTGATAAAACAAAGATAAAACAAGACTACATTGTCAACTTTTGATTATCTTTAGGCGTTTAAAGGTTACAAGCAACTCATAACTTATAACTCAATGAAGATATATACAAAAACCGGAGATAAAGGAATCACCTCTCTTGTAGGCGGAACCCGTGTATCCAAAACGCATATCCGCCTCGAAGCATACGGTACGGTAGATGAACTGAATTCCAATCTGGGTCTTCTTATCACATACCTGCTTGACGGGAAGGATAAAGACTTTTTGCGGCAAGTGCAGGACAGGCTTTTTGCCGTAGGCTCTCATCTGGCCACCGACCGTGAGAAAACGGAGTTGAGAGTGGCAAGTGTCATCAGCCGGGAGCAGGTGGAAATGGTGGAGCGGGAGATAGACCGTTTGGATGCCCTTTTGCCTTCTCTTTCAGCTTTTATTCTTCCCGGCGGAAGCCGCGGCGCGTCAGTCTGTCACGTTTGCCGTACGGTTTGCCGCCGTGCCGAACGTCGGATTCTTGCTTTGGCCGAACAAGTGGAAATATCTTCGGAATTACTGGCTTACGTGAATCGTTTGTCTGATTATTTGTTCGTCCTTTCTCGTAAAATGAATCGAGACGACAAAAAAGATGAAATATTTTGGAATAATAGTTGCATGTGAAATAAATTGTTATACTTTTGCCAAAAAATAAAAGTAGGACTTAATATATACCATTTTAATACTAGAGACTATGTATTGGACATTGGAATTGGCGTCTAAATTGGAAGATGCCCCTTGGCCGGCAACCAAGGATGAATTGATAGATTATGCCATGCGTTCGGGTGCTCCGCTTGAAGTGATTGAGAATCTGCAGGAAATGGAAGATGAAGGCGAGATTTATGAAAGCATAGAAGATATTTGGCCCGATTATCCCAGTAAAGAGGACTTTTTCTTCAACGAGGAGGAATATTGATACGCTTTAAAAGAAAAAACTTACCGGTATGTCTGGTAATATTTTGAAACATAGGAAGAAGTAATTCCAAAACCGATAACTATGGTTGAAGAATTACTTCTTTTTTTTAATACCCCCCTATAATAATGATGGATGTACAAGAAGCAACAACACGCCGGTTACCGGATTTGAAGGAAAGGCATCTGCCTGAAAACTGCCGCGAAACCGTAAACACGATTTTGAAGGAGACTTACGGCTACGAACAGTTTCGTAATCTTGAGATTTACGATAACTTGTTCAAAGGAAAAGAGAAACTCTGCATTTCGCAGGGACAGCTGATAGAGAACGTCATACTGGAGGCTGAGAAAGCCTGGAAAGGTGAAGCGCAGGTAGATAATATTTTGTTGACCGCTCCTACCGGTTCCGGAAAATCCTTGTTGTTCCAGCTTCCTGCCATCTATCTGGGGAAGGAGTATAATCTGCTTACAATCGTAGTCTCTCCTTTGAAGGCGTTGATTGTAGACCAGGTGGAAAGTCTGCAAGAGCTGGGGTATACGCGCGTGGCATACGCCTCGTCCGATTTGTCGCCGGAACAGAAAAAGGAAGTTTACCGGCAGGTGCGCGAGGGCGAGATTGATTTGTTCTATCTCTCGCCGGAATTGCTTCTTTCTTACGACATCAAGCATTTTGTAGGCGAACGCCGCATCGGTCTGGTGGTGGTCGACGAGGCGCATACGGTAACAACATGGGGCAAGGAGTTCCGCGTGGACTATTGGTTCCTGGGGCGCTACCTGACTGCTTTGAAACAGACGCTCGGCTATGGTTTTCCGTTGTTTGCGTTGACGGCCACGGCCGTCTGGAATCCGAAAGGGGGCAACGACATGATATTCGAGACCATCCGTTCCCTGCAGATGGAGCCTTGCGTGCTTTATGTGGGTACGGTGAAGCGTCGGAATATAGGCTTTGACATCCGTCAGATGGAGATAGAAGCCGGAGAGACATACGACAAGGCAAAGCAACGCGTGATTGCCGCGCGTATCGAAGATTTCCTGGACGGCCATAAGTCATTGCTCTATTATCCTTTTGCCGGTGGCATTGACATGCGGCTGAAGACGTGGGTGAAGCCTGCGGACTGGCGTCTGGTGGCTTCCTATTATGGCAAGAAGGAGAAGGAACAGAAAGCTGCCATTGTGCAGGAGTTCAAGGAAGGAACCAAGAAACTGATTGTGGCCACCAAAGCCTTTGGCATGGGAGTGGACATCAGTGACATAGACCGCGTGTACCATGTAGCGCCATCCAGTACGTTTGTCGACTATATCCAGGAGATAGGGCGTGCCGCGCGTGATGCGGAGATACGCGGCATTGCCGCTACCGACTACCATGAACGTGACTTCTATTATATGAAGCGTCTGCATCAGACGGGGAACATCGCCCAGGAGCAGTTGGTGCTTATCCTGAGAAAGCTCATGGAGGTGTATCGCATGAAAGGGGAGAAGCCGGAAATGATGGTGTCGTTGTCCGATTTCGAGTTTGTGGTGAAGCTGCCGCGTACAAGGAACAAGCTGGAATATGAAGCGGAGCTGGGACAGCTCATCAAGACCGCCTTGCTTTGGCTGGAAGACGACTTGATGCAGCGTCATGGAAAGCATCTGCTTGAAATCAGCCCCAAGAATCTGTTGACCGAAGGATATGTCCAGGACAAGACTGGTGATGTCTTTGCCCGTGAATTCCGGGGCTATCTGACAAAGGTAGAAGGGGAGGACGGGGTTTACGTCGCACGTCTGGAAGCACTTTGGGAAGAGCGTTTCCCGGAGCTTGGCTACAAGGAATTCAAGCAGAAACTGAATAATGGAACGTTGTGGGAAGGTGCCCGTGCCGTGTCCGTAGGCAAGCATGAGGTGCTGTTGAAGGAAGATGCCGCTGTCATCCGTGAGCGGATGGATGCCTTGTTCAAGAGCTTGACGACGATGCTGAAAACGGCATTGATAAAGTCGAAAGGACGTTTTGATGAAGAAGAGCTGCGGGCTGTCTTTGCCGAGCACGGCATGGACGTGCGCTCTGCCAAGCGCTTTATCGGTTCCCTGCTCGAGAGCCGCACGGAGGAAGGCCGTAGTGTAAGCTACATCAGCAGCGTGAAAAAGAAGGATTCCAATGAACTCTCCTTTACCGTGACCAAAGGCTTTGATTTGCTTCTGTCGCGCTATCAGAAACTGTTCGGCCAACGTATAGTGGGCAATAAAGGAAAACGTCTGCTGTTTTATTGCACGCCTTTCTCCGATTTGAACATGCTCCTTAATCTGCTTTCCATGCTCGACTGCCTATCGTTCAGCGTGGAGGGCGGCGGCACGCCTTGCGTATTCGTCCGTTTCAATGACCCCGGAATCCTGCAGGAGCTTGCGTTCGGCGGCGATTACCGCAACCTGATTCTGGACACCAACGAGCAGATATTCCAGGAGCAGATAGACTTGTTCTCCTTCTTCTTCGGGACGGACAAGCTGACGGATGAACAGCGCTGGAACTTTATAGAAGATTATTTTACGGGAATGGGAGTGGACAGCTTGAAAAAGAAATTTACGTCCTTATGGTAGTAAACCCCAATAGACGTGTCATCTCGCCGCCAATCGTCCTGATTGGCGGCGCTTTTGTGTCATGGCCGGCGTCACGGAATTTGACGGCAACTATATCCAAATGTTTTTAGTAGTTATTGTTCTGTTTTCTGGTACGCCAGCCGTTCGTCTCCATTGGCCAGGAAGATGATGCCGCAATATTGAAATCCGTGCTTCTTCAGTATATGCTGAAGGATGTGATTGTCGCGATGGGTGTCTGCACGCAGATTGGGAATCTGCGCGTAGCACCATTGCAGGCAGGCGTTGGCCACTCCTTTGCTGTGTTCTGTGCTTGCCAGCCGGTGGATGACGCCGTATGGAAGCGTGTCTTCCAGCCATTCGCCTTCGTAGATATGCGAATATGTGGGGTCGTTTCCGCGGATGAAGGCAAAAGTTCCGATGATTTCTCCGTTGTCGTCAATGCACACGTAGCTGTTGCCTTGTTCGATGTCGGTCGCGACGAGTTTGCGGGAGGGATAGTTGCCCGTCCATTGTTTCATGTTCCCGTCTTTTCGCATGATGCGCTTTGCCTGCTCGAAGATGTCCATCAGGAGTTCTGTTTCCGCAGGTCGCGTCTTTCTGATTTCTATCATAAGCTCTTCACGTTCGGGGTGTTATTCCATTATTTTCACCCGGTTTGTCTTCTCCAGCAGGAAGCGGCTCCGGTTCCAGTGGAAAGGCTTGTATTCGTTGTTCTTTTTGAGGATGTTGTGCCGGAATGTCAGTCCGTCCACCGATTTGGCATAGAGGATGGGGGCGTCGAAGGTGTCGAATTCATTCTCTTCGATAAGGATGCTGCCTTCCTTGCCTCCGTGGAAGTATTGCCGCTGTCCCTCCAAATCGGGTATTTCGGGATAGATGGAGATGATGGCGTTGGTGAACTGGAACTGGCTGGTCAGCGCATTGACGAAGCGGTTCTTGCGGATGACGACGTTGCGGCAGGCTCCTGTCTCGTACCATCCGTTGCAATCGCCGCACAGGAGGATGGCTGTTCCCGAAGTATGGTCGAACAGATTGTTTTCTACGATTACCCTTTGCGGAGTACTGAACAAGGCACCCCGTGCCCGGTTGTTGCGGATGATGTTTCCTTTGAATTCCACTTCGGGTGTCCAGGTGAGGTTTTCGATGCCGTAGCCTTCTTGTTCGCAGATTTGCGGGTCGATGGGGTCGCGGAAAGTAATCCTGAACTCGCGTACTCCCGCCGTTTCCTGCCTGTCTGTGGGAGAAATGCCGGTTATCCGGTTGGTTTTCCCTATTATGTCCATGGTGGCGGAACGGATAAACTGGATGCTGTCGCCCGGTTCTCCCCATTCAAATCCCCACGACTGGTCGTGCATGTATCGTCCGACGAGGGTATGGTCGTCAATCCGGTTTACCACCTTCAGGTAAGTGCCGTGCACGTTGATGGCATCGTCCATCATTCCTTCGTATAGGCCGTTGCAGGAGATGATTTTTCCTTTGCAGCCCGAGAAGTGGGTGGCGTCGGCCTGGGTGGTGAAGTAGCGCGGGTCGTCCGCTCCTTTCAGGCAGACGCCGAAAGCATCGAGGGTGATGTTCTCGCATAGTTGGGCAAGCAGTCCCATGCCTTCGGCATAATGCACCTTTATATTCTCGAGCACGGTATTGAGGTTCCGGTGGAGAAAAATGCCGGGAGCGGGGCGGTGCCAGGTGCGCATGGCCACCACGGTGCCCGGTATGAGGCGGCTGTCTTTCCAGTGCGGGGCGGTGAGGGTGCCTGCCGGGGTGGCGGTCACTCCTTTGGTCTGCATGTAGAGGTCGCTGGTGTTGTAGACGATGTGGCGTTTTTCTTCTTCAAAGGCAATGCCCGAAGTGGGGCGTGTACGCCATCCCTCGCCGTAGGCCTCGAACAGCGAGTCCTTGGAGACGCGCCACTTCACCCATGGGGCGGGCATGAACGTGATGCCCTGCCCGGCGTTGTTCTCTGTCACTCGAATCTGGGTGATGTGCGGATTGGCAAAGTCGATACTGAAATTGCGCAGGGTGCAGTGGGCGGAGTGGAGCAGTGCCAATGGGAGCATCCGTCCGTGGAAGATGAGTTCGGCGCCGTTGCCTTCCAGCGTAAAGTGCCTGAAGCCTTCCAGTTCAATCCCCACTTTCTTGGGGTTGGTCTGGTCGTGATTGGAGATGTAGTAGGTGCGGGTAGTGGCACCTGCTTCATGGAAGAAATACTTTCCCTTGGCAAAGCGCAGTACGATGCTGTCTTCCGGACTGCATTCGGCCTTGATGCGGTTGACGACCCGTTGCAGTATGGGGCTGGCATTTTTCCGGCTGTCGGGTTTCAGCCCCATCCGGGCAAGGTCATAGATACGTTCGGCACTGTTCAGTCTGTTCGGGTAGCTCAGGCAGCTTGCCACGACGAGTAAGAGGCATGCTATTTTGTTCAATTTCATTTGTAGTGTATGTTTGGGTTAAGGATTATCGGATATTTTCGGTTTCTTCCGACAAGAGGCGCTGCACGGCTTTGGCTGTTTCCACGCAATCTCCTTCCTTGACGGAAGGGTAGGGGGCATGCTGCAAGGTCCAGGGTTCCTCCAGCGAATAATAGTCTATGTCGGCGGCGGGGTCGTGGTCGGGCAGGAGGTTCAGGCGGTCGAGCCAGGTTTTCCAGCGCAGGTAGTAGAAGTCTTTCAGCAGGCCGTTCCACTCTTTATGGGCATAGTCGTGCAGGCCTCCCCCGTCGGCAGCCTGGCGGTTGCCCCAGGTGGTGACTTGTACCCGGGCGTTCCACTCCAGCCAATCTTTTTCAGCCGGTGTGCCGCCCAGGCGGCGGGCTTGTCCTATCCAGCTGCCTACTTTGAATTCGGGACGGGTGGCAAGCAGGCGGTCTTGCAGCAGAAGTAGCCTGAGGAAACGGTCGGAAGCCTGTCGGAGCAGCGGCTTGTCTTGTGCTTCGTAGGCCGCCCGGATGACTTTGTAAATCAGACGTCCTTTTTCCGCCACGGCCTGGCGGGTGATGTCAATCAGGTCGTACTCGAAGTTGTTGTTTCCCTTCAACTCTTCGGCTTCTTCCAGCAGCAGGGCGGCGGCGCGAATCACGTCGTGCGGGCGGTAGTAGTCGGACATTTCCGACCACGAGGAAGCCTGATAAGCTTCGAGCGAAGGGCGGGTGCAGAAGATGGATTCGTGTGTGCCTTGCTGGGTAGAGCGCGGAGGGCAATTGTATATGGAGTTTCCCAGCAACACCCACGCCTCCCACAGCCGTGGTGTGCACTTGCCGTAACGGGCGGCTATGTATCCCTTCAGCCACTCGTCCTTGGAGAATGCGGACGACCGCCAGGGCAGTTCGCAAAGCAGCTCGTACATGACGGGATTGTTCTCCGAGCCTTCCATCGTCATTCCTATTCCTTTCAGGCTCTTCCCGAAGGGGCTTCCGGCAGCTTTGTAGTATCCGTCGATCACGTGTTGCATCTTTCCGTGCAGGCCCACGTTGCCGCCATAGTTCAGCAGCATGCAATAGAGCCATCGGTGCCCGTCGAATCCGTTCTTCCGATACCAGGACGATTCGGGGTCGCCCCATTGCGGACGGCTTTCGGAGTAAAGGTCCAGCACCAGCATGTCTCCTTCCGGCAGGTTACGTATCATTGCAGACCGCGGATTGGCA
Organism: Bacteroides sp. L10-4; assembly: GCF_013373675.1. Lineage (NCBI taxonomy): Bacteria > Pseudomonadati > Bacteroidota > Bacteroidia > Bacteroidales > Bacteroidaceae > Bacteroides > Bacteroides sp. L10-4. The sequence goes on along the minus strand of NZ_JABXJH010000051.1, from coordinate 5,804 downwards.
CCCCATGCCTGAATCACCCAGGCGGCGTTCCGGCTGTTCTTTTTCATTGCCTGCCAGATGGCTTTTCCGGCGGCGTCCAGGTCCACTCCCGCCACGTTGCCGCCTTCGTGGAACGGGTCCATGCTGTAGAAGTCGGCTTTGCCGAACAGGCGGTTCATCTCTTTGTAATACAAGTCGGCTATCTCCTGGAAACGGGCGTCGGTGGGTTGCAGGAAGGCCGGGCGGTTGTAGCCGCACCACTTGCCCGGGTCGGCCACGTTCACTCCCAGTTTCTCCTTGGCATTGTGGGGAAGCATGCCCGAATATCCCGGCAATACGGGGTGGATGCCATACTCACGCATGCGTTTCAGGATTTTCTTTTGCAGTGCGATGCGGCCTTCATACCATGAGTCGGTGTTCGGTCCGCCCCATCCCTCCAGGTTGTTCATCAGCCACCAGGCCTGGAAGGCGGGACCAGCCACGAACCCGTTAACTTCTTCTTTGGAATATCCCAGCCTGAAAAGTACGTTGCGCCAGACGGCATCTGTGCCCACCAGGGCCAGCGACAGATTGATGCCGTGCAGTGCCATCCAGTCGAGCTCTTGTTCCCAACGTGCCCAATCCCAAAAAGCCATGGTATAAGAGAAGGTACAATAGTTGAAGTCATAACGATAGGCGGAGGCCGTTTCGTGCCTTTCTCTGTGCAGCACGGGAGGCAGCGCATCGGGAAGCTTGGCAACCATGTTGTTCCACGACAGATGGATGCCTGCATGATACTTCAGGTACCAGTTCAGCCCTACGGCAATGCTGATTGGGTTGTTTCCGCGGATGACTACCTTTTCTCCCTGTTGGTCCAGTTCAAAGAAATCTTCACCGGCGATGGATTTCTGTTCTATGACGAACTTGCCCGAAGAGCCCGGTACCACTCTTTCCAGCAGACCCTGAACGGGCGACATGCCCGAAACGGCCGGGAGCAGGCAAAATAATAGTATATAGCATATATAAAATCGTTTTGTAATTGTTTGGCACTTGTTGCGGAGCCTGTTGAGAGGTTCTTTCCGTCCGTTTGTTTTTCTTTTCATAATAGATGTCGTTTAAGGGAGAAATGAATGCTTATGCTGCAAAGATGGGAAAATTAATGGAAATACAGTACATGCTTCCTATCTTTTTGCTGGTTATGAGTACGTTTTTTTTCGTTTAAAGGAGTCACGGGAGTATCGGCTTTAACTCCTGAGCCGACTTGTCGGCTGATAACTCCCTTTAACTTCTGAGCCCGAAGGGAGATAACTTCTTCTAACTCCTCTAAATGAACGAGCCGTGCGCTGCTGTCGAACAATTTTTTGTGGATATTGTTCCTTTAGGAGGATTTTGCATATATTTGTCCCATAATATTAAACACAATGAATTATGAAAAAGTTTTTTAGTGCTTTCGTGATAGCCGCGTGCTGTATGTTCATGGCTATGCCCGCACAGGCCCAACTGTTGAAGTGGGGTGTCAAAGGCGGTGTGAATATGACGAAGATTGACTGGGATGGCGGATATAAGGGAAACAAGGACAATTCCGCCGGTTTCTTCATCGGTCCGATGGCCGAATTGACCATCCCCATTGTAGGTCTGGGCATCGACGGTGCCTTGCTCTTCTCCCAGCGCGGCAAGGACGAAGTGAAGCAGACCGGTATGGAAGTACCCGTCAACCTGAAGTATACCATCGGGCTGGGTAGCCTGTTGGGAATCTATGTGGCTGCCGGTCCCGATTTCTTCTTCGATTTCAAGAAGAAAGACAACATCGACCGCAAGAAGTCGCAGGTGGCGCTTAACTTGGGAGCCGGCGTGAAGCTGCTGAAGCATCTCCAGCTCGGGGTTACCTATCAGCTGCCAATGGGCGACTCGTTTACGTGGACGGAGGCCGGTAAGGCTTTTGGTGCCAAGAACAAGACTTGGCAGGTTTCTGCGGCTTATCTCTTCTAAGAGAGAGTCTGTGATATGTATATGATACACCCGGTTGTTCCGCTATGAAACAGCCGGGTGTATTGTGTAAATAGCCTTACGTATTTCGGCCGGAGCCGTCTTTTTACAAGTGAACGACTACGGTCGTTCGATTGAACAACCAGTGTCGTTCGATTGAACAACCGGTGTCGTTCGATTGAACAACCGGTGTCGTTCGATTGAACAACCCGGGTCGGTCACTTATATGTGGAGTCTGCATGAGCACGCTAATGAATACATCAGCACCACTCTCTTTGCTTCCTTAGATGAAACAGCCCTGAGCATTAGGTGAAGAGGAAAGAAGTTTCACCGGAAGTGACTGTGGGATAGGGAGAAAGCTTGAAGGGTGAAGCTTGTGAGGAGGTGAAAACCTGTTTTTTGTATCTTAGGGAAGCTGAAAAAGAGAGGCCATCTCAACTTTTATGTTGAGATGGCCTCGCCTTATAAGTGTCCTTCCACTATTGTGGAAGGTACGTTGTCCGTCAATTAGGGTTTAACGTCTCTGATAACTTCGATTGTGAAGTTGAATGATGTTGTGCCCCAGTCGTGCTTGTAAGATACTGTCACTGTTACAGTCTTGGTATAAACTGTACCGGTCGGGTCAATGTTGCATACAAGTTCATTGTTTTCATTGATAGTCCAGCCTTCGGTGTTAGTCGTGAACTTCAGACCGGTAGATGTGTCTTTAGTTCTATACAGTCCTGCTGCATTGGCTGCTTCTGTCAATTGCTTGTTCTTGTAGCTGACAATAGTCTGATCGATATAATCTTTCAGTACCAGGTTTTTCCATGCAGTTGCAGCGAGTTCCTGGAACTTGATGACTGTACCCTTGGCCAAAGTAGGATCGTAATGCTTGCCCAAGTTTGCAGTATTCTTGAAGTCTTGCAGCGGGCTCTTCACTGTCCATGTGTCGGTTCTGTAGAAATTGTCTTTATGAACTTCAGTATCATAAATGTCAATCTTCAGTTCCTTAACCTTGGCTACGTCTACGCTCGGCTCAAACTTAACGGTGTAAGTGTTATTGTTAAATGTAAGCTGACCCTTGTTCATCAGTTCTTTCACATAAGCATTCTGCTTGTTGGCATCCAGATTATACTTGGCAACTGCGTCAGCCGGTTTGATAATGTACATATCAGAGAAGCTGTTAGATTCCAGAGTATATTTGGTCTTGTCAGCATTCCACTTACCGATGATGGTTTGTGCGCTGTATTCTTCTTTAACAGTAGCATCGAAGCTGCGAGTCACGGCAAGGTCATTGATAGTAGTGATGAAGAACTTGTTATCAATCCGGTTTTCTACGGCATACGGAGTGTAAATTCCATTGTGTCTAACATTTCTCCACATTAGATAGAACGTATTCTTCTCAACTTTAGTCTTAGGACCGATGAACAAGAACAATGAGTCGGTTGCATTGCCCTGAGCTTTCTTGAACCATACGAATGCTTCGTCTGCATTGACAGGAACATCTACAGACCATCTTGTCACAGCAGGATAATTCTCAATGCTGTTGAATGCTTGCTCATATCCAGTCAATTCTTTTGATTCATTGTACTGAGCTTTGTACAGAGGCCAAACGATGCTAGAACCAAAATCGCGAGTCAGAATGTCACGGCCACCGATAGCAGTTTCGAATGCACGAACATCCAGCTTCACAATCTGTGTGCTTGTCTTATAGCCCAAATTGAATGTAGCATCGCCCAGCGGAGACAACTGGATAGTCTCAACACTTTGTTCTACTTCAGGACGTTTAGCTTGTACAAGTACATAGTTGTAAATAACCAAATCGTGTACATCCTTAACCTGTGACTTAACGGTAGTAGTAACCTTAACTACGGCATACTCATCGATAGCTGACGGCTGCAACTCTTCCTTAACGGCCAGGATACCTTCTTTGGCAACCTTTTCTGCATCAAAGATACCTTTCTTGATTGTTACACCCCACAAATCCATGTCTGCGTTCTCATCAATCAATTCAAACTTCTGTTCGTATTGAATGTCTGCATCAGCCAATAAAACATTTAAGTTATTGCCTAATGCTGCATTGATAGAATCATTCAGATTATAAGTCGCTTTATAATCAAATGAACCAACATTATGAGTGGCTTGGCTGTTCTGGAAAAAAGAGATCTTTATTTCTTTTTCTGCATTTACTCTGACATTATGTATGTCTCTAGTAGATACTCGCTCTGATTTAACATTGAAGTAGTCTGATGCAGAAACATATTGTCCGTACATCTTGACATCCAAAGAAGTAGCATAGTCATAATTTGGAACTAAATTTTCAGGAGCCATCTTTACCCAAATAACTCCTTCTTGTTCCTTGTCAAAATCCCAATCCAAAACAGATAGTTTCGGCAATTCTGCTGCTCTTGTCTGATAAGTTTCAGAGAAGAAGAGTTCTGCATCGCTCTTTGAGAATTTAGAAGGATATACTTTGAAAGAAGCCTTTGCAGGAACTGCAGCAAACAAAGTATCCGTATCTGTTCTGTCTTGTGGATAATACAATTGGTAGGCTACAGCGTAATCTCTTGCGTCATCTGCAGCTTGTTTTCTGTATACGATAGTTTGCAAGCCGTTGAAAGCAGAACCTTCCATCAGCAAGGTATACGACTGGCCGTCGATTGTAACCTGCATAGTTCCATCCTTTTCATTGTAGATCATGGACGGAATATTCACATTGTATTTGAATGAAGTTCTATATTCGCCAATGCAGATGTAGCCTTCTTCGTCTACCTTCACATAGTTGCCGACAACTTCTTCAACATCTACGTTAGTACCGTCCGCGCCTTTTGCCTTGATTTTCTGACCGGCATCGTTCAATACATACTCATAGGTTTCGCCTTCGTCCACACTGATCATCCAGTAGTTTTCGGCATCCACCTTGAACTTCGGAACGATTGTAGCCCCGGTTTCACCCTTCGGGCCTTGAATACCCTGAAGACCTTGGTCACCTTTCTCGCCTTGAGCACCCTGAGCGCCATTCTTGATAGTCAAGGTTTCGCCGCCGGCAAAAGTCAGCAAGTAACCTCCTTCCACAGGAGTGTAGCTTTCAATAAACTTCTTGCCATTGATTGCGGCAAGGATGTCATCAATCTGTTTTTTGTTTGCATCGATTTGCTCTTGCAAGCCATTGATGTCATCATCATAGTCCTTACAAGAAACAAATGTTCCTGCCGAGCCTACCATCAAGGCACTGAACAGAATCACATTTAGAAACTTTTTGTTCATAATTGAAAAACTTTAAATTTATAAATTTAAAAAAATAAAAAGTGAATAATTTCCCATTTCGAATTCCTTTTTCGCACGCTTCTTCTGTTGCCAAAAATTCCGTTACTTCGCAGGTAATGAAATCCTGTTAATTTCATTAATAATCAGTCGACAAGGAGAGAACAGGCGGGTTTTGTCCTGAATGGTGAAAATCAGTCCGTTGGGATATCGGAAAGAGGATTGGAAGTCGGGAAAAGTGACAGTGGGAAAGTGATGAAATGAGGCTTCCAGAGAATGAAAGCGCATGTCCTTTGGTTCAAGATACTGAATGACAGCCTGTTGACAGATTAGATGGGGGCTCCTTAAGGGCCACACCTCTCCGTTCCTCAAACCACTGTTTGAAGATTCCGGAAAATGTGCGACAGATCTATTCTATCCTATCAAAAGAAGTAACGTCTTTTATACAGTACACGCTCCGCTTCTTACAAAAGAAATTACCCTCTGGTTGGCCTCGTCAATCTTCCTGTTGCTGAAAGGCTTCAGATAGGTTTCCGTCACCGTGATGGAGGAGTGTCCCATGGCTTCGGATATGATTCCGGGATGTATCTCGCAGTGGTAAGCCATTGTGGCCC
>NZ_JABXJH010000050.1:0-34522 GCF_013373675.1 Bacteroides sp. L10-4 | reverse complement strand
GATTCTGAAACATGGAAGAAAGGCAAAGTCGCTTGTCAAATATGGATTGGAAGAGATTTCGACCATACTTATGCGTCCGACTTATACCCCAAAATTCGATGTTTTCAAATTTTTGTCATGTACTTAACAAAGATTTAATAATAACCACATTTATTATAAATATATCATATTGACTAACAAACAAGGCAATTTCTCGTCACAAACAACTATTTTATACACATACTCGATATATATGAAATATAAAAAAGACAAATTAGAGCAATAAGACATTTATCACCTCTTTTTTTTCGACACTATTACTCCAGGAAAACCGATAAAGCCCACTAAAAAAAGAAATCTAATTTCACACTTACAACAAATAATTAACCAAACAAATCTACAAATTATCCAAAAACAGTGTTCAACTATTAATTAGCACAGAAATCGATTACGACAGTTATTAACAATCCGTTAACAAAAGCAGATCCCTTCAACCCTACTTTCCTATCGGCTGTATTCTCCTTCTCACCTCTTTGGATATTTCCAGAAACATATAGTTCAGTTTGCCGGAATGAATACCTTCCTTGTTCTGTGCATACTTCTTATTGGCATACTCCTTGGACTTGTCAAAGGTAATGCGCGACATCTGGTTTTGTGACTTTCCCACCATCGTCGAATCCAACTGTTCGTCCGGAAAGAAATCATCCAAATCCACATCACCAATCATGGTTGTTTCAAGGAAATTCATGTCTTTATGACTGGAATCCGTGTAGTATCCTACAAACATATGCCCCGGGGTGCGCACCAATATAGGTTCTATGTTGATGGCACGGAGCAGAGAAGCAAAAAGCACACTTCCATCCACACAGTTGATTTGCGAGGATTCCAAGGCGTCATCGAACGTGCGCACACGCTGTGAAAAGACCACATTGCTGGAAAGGCTCGTATTGGAGACCGAGCTATAACGGAACTTACGCTTCTGCAGTACATTCCACAAGGCATAAACCTGCCTGTCCACCACTTCGGCACCTCCCTGATAGCCTAAAAAACGGTTGACGATACGCGTATCCAGCGCTTCACGCAGCAGCTTGTCAATCATAGGATTCTCCTCATTCACATAAGCTGCAAAAAAGATACCGGTATCATGGAACTTTGTACCGTTCGTGACATATCCCAACAGACACTCATTGATGCTGCGAACAGAAAAAGTGCGTACCCGCTGCCCAAAATCCTTCCCGTTCATCTCTACCATAACGGCCACACTGATGGGTTCCGCCTGGTTGTTGTTCTTCAAAGCTTCGTAATCCCATATGATATCAGGATAGATGATATACTCCGTACGCGGTTTTGCCAGTACGAACTCCGACACGGAACGGGAAAAGAACGGAGTCTCCGCAACCTCTACCCGCACCCGGCTGTAGGCATTCCTCGAACGGATGCGGACAGCAATGCATGACTTCGGATTGCCCACGTACATGGAATCCGCCGGCACGATGACCTGAGCGTCGGTAGTCGCCACCGAAAGGATACTGGAAGGGAATATATTACCGCCCAACTCATCCGCAATCTCAAAGCCCGAACGGAAAGGAGCTGTATTCAGCCAGACAGAGCCGATTATCACCAAAAGCAGAGTTCCCACAATAACCGGCAAACGCCTCTTAGAGCAACTCTTGATGTACATAAGTTCTTTCATACAATTCAGTATTTACGAAGCAAAGATAATATTTTAATGGAACGGTCCTTTTAGAAACGCTTTTGATTTTCTTAGATAAACAAGAACTAAATGTAACCCAAATGTAACACTTGCTTCATCATTCTGTAACAATTTTACCTCACTTTTGCACTAAAGAAAGTAAAAATAGTCTGCACCTCAGCATAACTTTTCATATAAACATGAAAATTCTGCATTCGGATTGCACTATTTTTGCCAATAAAAAAAAATAAAGTTTAACTTTGTGACAAGAGAACTGTTTTACCCTTATCATACATAAACAACAAAGCAATGAATGATTACCGTATTTTAGTAGTGGACGACGAAGAAGATTTATGTGAAATCCTGAAGTTCAATCTCGAAAACGAAGGATATGAAGTAGATACGGCAAACTCTGCCGAAGAAGCGCTGAAGATGGACATCTGCAATTACAATCTTTTATTGCTGGATGTGATGATGGGAGAAATTTCCGGCTTCAAAATGGCAAGCATGTTGAAAAAGGACAAAAAAACGGCTCGGATACCTATCATCTTCATCACTGCCAAAGATACGGAAAACGACACAGTGACCGGTTTCAACCTGGGAGCAGACGACTACATATCCAAACCCTTCTCGCTACGCGAAGTGGCGGCACGTGTCAAGGCCGTACTAAGACGCACCTGGCAAGGAGAAACGGAGCATGCACCGGAACAGATTTCCTACAAGACGCTGGTGCTGGACATCATCAAGAAAAAAGTCTGCATTGATGGCGAAGAGGCACCGCTCACCAAAAAGGAATTCGAGATCTTATTGCTGCTTTTGCAGAACAAAGGACGCGTATTCTCCCGCGAAGACATACTGAACCGCATCTGGAGCGACGAAGTATATGTGCTGGACCGCACCATCGACGTGAACATCACACGTCTGCGCAAGAAAATCGGAATTTATGGCAAATGCATCGTAACACGTTTGGGATATGGGTATTGCTTCGAAACCGAATAATAAAGACAGGCACTTTCTGTCCTTCAGCCGGAAACTGTTTCTTTCCGTCATCTCATTGTTTCTAGCATTCGCCGCATGCTTCATTGCTTACCAATATCAGCGAGAGAAAGAATATAAAGTAGAGTTGCTGGACATGCAGCTGCAAGACTATAATGGCAGACTGCACCAAGAATTGCATCACCTCCCCGACAGTATATGGACTTCCCTGCTGAACAGCTACATATCCAAACAGATGGACAAGGAACTGCGTGTCACGGTGGTAGACCTACACGGCAACGTACTGTTTGACAGCTCCCGGAACAATAACCACGACTTGGGCAATCACATCAAGCGGCCTGAAGTACAGAGAGCCCTGAAAAACGGCAAGGGATATGACATGCGGCGCATTTCGGAAACCACCGGCAAAACCTATTTTTATTCAGCCACAGTCTACGAAGACTACATCATCCGTTCGGCCTTGCCCTATAATGTCAACCTGATAAACAGCCTGGCTGCCGACCCACACTACATCTGGTTCACAGTCATCGTATCACTGCTGCTGATATTTATCTTCTACAGATTCACCTCCAAACTAGGCAGTGCCATCAATCATCTGCGCGAATTTGCCAAAAGAGCTGACAAAAACGAGCCTGTAGAAATAGATATACAAACGGCCTTCCCCCATAATGAACTTGGAGAGATTTCACAGCACATCATACAGATATACAAGCACCTGCGCGAAACGAAAGAGGCGCTTTACATCGAACGCGAAAAGCTCATCACCCACTTGCAGACCTCCCGCGAAGGACTGGGCGTATTCAACAGAGACAAAAAGGAGATATTGGTAAACAACCTATTCACCCAATACGGCAATCTGATTTCAGACTCCAACCTGCAAACTACCGAAGAGATATTCTCCATCTGCGAATTCCAGAAGATAACAGATTTCATCAACAAGGCTCAGAGACGCCCCTCCTACAACGAAGAACGAAGAATGTCCATCCACATCAACAAGAACGGACGCACCTTCATCGTGGAGTGCATCATCTTCCAAGACCTCAGCTTTGAAATCTCCATCAACGACATAACCCAAGAAGAGGAGCAAATACGGCTGAAACGACAGTTGACCCAAAACATTGCCCACGAGCTGAAAACTCCCGTAAGCAGTATACAAGGTTATCTGGAAACTATCGTAAACAACGAAAACATTGCGCCTGAAAAAATGCAGGTCTTCCTGGAACGCTGTTACGCGCAAAGCAACCGCCTGAGCCGCCTACTACGCGACATATCCGTATTGACTCGTATGGACGAAGCCGCCAATATGATTGACATGGAAAAGGTAGACATCAGCATGCTGGTTGCAAACATCATCAACGAAGTGTCCCTGGAACTGGAACAGAAACAAATCACCATTGTAAACTCCCTGAAACCGAAGATACAGCTGCGGGGAAATTACTCCTTGCTCTACTCCACCTTCCGCAACCTCATGGACAACGCCATCGCTTATGCCGGCACCAACATACACATCAACATCAGTTGTTTCCGCGAAGACGAGAATTACTATTATTTCAGTTTTGCCGATACCGGTATCGGTGTTTCTCCCGAACATCTGAACCGTTTGTTCGAACGCTTCTACCGTGTAGACAAAGGACGCTCGCGCAAATTAGGAGGCACCGGCCTGGGACTCGCCATAGTGAAGAATGCAGTCCTCATCCATGGAGGTACCATCTCCGCAAAAAACAACCAAGGCGGAGGACTGGAGTTTGTATTCACACTGGCAAAAGAGAGATAACAGCCCGTTTTACCACACCAAACAACATGCTTTGCAAACCTCCGGAGAAGGTTCTTGTGGCAAGTGTGGCTTGTATCGGTTTTCACCTTACTGATGTAACGGATTGCGCAAATCATCTTAAGTCGTTATTAATCAGAGAGTGGTTTTGCCAACTTATCACCATGCTTTTGGCAAGCTTTTACCATGACTATGGCAAAGCTTTGCCAACAAGGCGGCAAAGTCTTGCCAAGAAGGTGGCAAAACCTTGCCAACTTGTCGGCAGAAAGAAAGAGAGCGGGGAAGAAAATTTATCACTCATAGAATTGTTTTCTCAAAAAGAATCCCTATCTTTGTCATGCATTGGTTCGCTCCCCCTCTTCAGGGAAAGCGATTAAAAGGGAATCAGGTGTAAATCCTGAACAGTCCCGCTGCTGTAAGTTTCGCACAATGTTGCAGGCAATCACCCTCTATGCCACTGGAACACTCTTCCGGGAAGGCGTCTACAACAGAAACAAGTCAGAAGACCTGCCATGCACATTTTATCATTGCTTTCGAGGAAAAAGCGTTGAGTCTAATGAACCGGGCAAATCGTCCATCATTTCATTCATCAAACCTTATTCAGAGAAAGTAAAGAAGGTAATAAACTCTGCCAAGTTTATTTGATGATGTCCGGCCGAAGTGATTTCGCCCGGACATTTGTATTACAAAAAGTCATATTTTAGGCCCACTACAACGTATTCCAACACAAATCAGAACAGGTTTATATATCAATCTCATCACCGACTCGGGCACCGGTGCCATGAGCGACCACCAATGGGCGGATTTATAGCCACCCGCCGGAAAGACTGTAAGCGATTTACAAGCTCAATGTCAAGACAAAATCCGGAAACAAATAATAATGAATAGCGAACCGACGTTTCTCCACCGTACGATATTCTTCGGCGGAGAATATGCCGCTTTCATTTACAGCAAAAGGCAAAATGCGCATATGTCCGCGGAAATCAACCTCGGAAGCATTCAGGCATTTGAATATTGTCTCCTTGGCCGACCAGTGCAGCAACAGTGACCAAATGTCGGTTCCCCGAAATACGGACGGCTGTTCATCTTCGCGCATGAATTTATGCGCCACCTTCCTTACCCGCTCACCATACTGCTCGATGTCAATGCCTACTTCCCGACCCGGCAATCCCAAAACAACAGCCACATAACCTTTTGTATGCGAAATACTGAGGGAGGCGGAAGCATCTGCCAGATAAGGTTTCCCACTGGGATGATAAGCAATCTCTTTCTCTTCTCCAGACAGCGTATAAAGTAATACGCGGACAGCCAGCCACTCCAGACGGCGGTGTGCCGCGGTGAAACGCAACATATCTTCTCGGTACACTTCCTGATGAGGGAGCATAGCCAGTAATTCCTCCGGAGATTCCTCCGTTTTCCAAATTCCCCATCGGCAGGAAGGAGCAGTATGTTGCAAAAAAAGAGGCACGAAACAATTAAAAAATTAATAATTAAAGAGAAGAAGCATTGGGGGCTGCCGGGACATTTATTGTAAACTTCACTTTCAAGATACGGCGATTGTCCATCTCCAGCACCTCGAACTCATAACAGTCGTAGGTTACCTTTTCATGAAGAGCAGGAAATTCTCCCTTCAGTTCCAGCAGAAGTCCGGCAAGTGTATCGGCATCCCCTGCCACCTCATCGAACGTTTCCTCATCTATCCTCGTTATCTTATAAAAATCGGTCAGCTGGGTTTTAGCTTCAAACACCCACGTGTGGTCATTCAGTACAGCATACGTGTGTTCTTCATCATCATATTCGTCATGAATCTCACCCACAATCTCTTCGATAATGTCCTCCATAGTGACAATTCCCGACGTACCGCCGAACTCATCAACTACAATGGCAATATGAATCTTGTTTGCCTGGAAGTCGCGCAGCAAATCATCAATCATCTTGGTTTCAGGCACAAAGTAAGCGGGGCGAATCAACGACTGCCAGCGGAAATTGTCCCCTTTGTTCAGGTGAGGAAGCAAGTCCTTGATGTAAAGCACCCCCTTGATATTGTCACAGTTGTCTGCATAGATGGGAATACGGGAATAAACATTCTCCACAATACACTTCACCACATCCTTGAAAGAGGTACGAATATCCAAATCCACCACATCGAGGCGGGAGGTCATGACCTCCTTGGCAGTCTCTCCGCCAAAGCGGATGATGCCTTCCAAAATATTATTCTCCTCCGAAAGTTCCGCCTTATCAGTCAGTTCCAAGGCATGTGAAAGTTCATCAACCGATATATTATGGTTCTTGCGGGCCACATGCTTGTTCAAGAAAAAAGTGGAACGTACCAGCATAGATGCCATCGGATAGAATACGGAACGGCAAAACGTGATGCCGGGAGCGGCAAAACGGCAGAAAGCCAGCGTCTTCTGAGCCGAATATATCTTAGGCATGATTTCACCGAAAAGCAACAGCAAAAATGTAAGGACTACTGTCAGAATGAGGAACTCTGCAATGGGAGAATGAAATTGGAACACATTCATAAAGAAGAAGTTGCAGAGCATGATTATGGTTACATTCACGAAGTTGTTCGTAATCAGAATCGTTGCCAACAAACGTTCGCTGTTGTCCAGCAGATTACTGATTTTCTCATCCGAAGGATGCTTTCTCTCCGCTATTGCATTCAGGTCTGACGGAGAAAGAGAGAAAAAGGCTATTTCGGAAGCTGATGCAAAACCGGAAACAAGCAAAAGCAAACCTGCCAACACAATGGCTACAATGGCCGAAATAGAAGGAGTCTGTACGGATATACCGTTAAAAACATCTGCCAACTGGCATAAATAAGCGTCTGGATCCAAAGATTTTGGTTTTAGTTAAACAATTAGAACGGCAAGTCGTCCGTCGGGTTATCTTGTGCAGGGGCAGCCTGCGGTTGTACTGGTTGTTGCGGTCGGGCCGTCGCACCCGCCTGCGGCGCGTAAGGGGCAGCACCGGGAGTTGCAGTTTTCGGAGTCAGCATCTCCATATTGTCGACAAATATCTCGGTCACATAGCGCTTGATACCTCCCTGATCATCATAAGAACGAGTACGTATCTTACCTTCCACGTAAAGTTTGTCGCCCTTGTGCACATATTTCTCAACGATTTCGCCTAAACGGCCACGGAATATCAAGTTATGCCATTCGGTACGGTCCGGAATCTGCGTACCATTCTGCAAAGTGTATCCTTTCTCCGTAGTGGCCAAAGAAAGCTGGGCAACACAGTTTCCACCTTCATAATAGGTTATTTTAGGGTCTTGTCCCACATTTCCTATCAATATCACTTTATTTACTGACATAAGCTTCTATTTTATTAATTTGCTGCCAAAATTAACGAGAATATTCACACCATGCAAGAATACAAACAACTTTTATACATATTTCTCCAAGAAAGCATGTATCAGCCGGGGTACCGCATAACGGCCCAAATCTTCGACTGCAACCCGTTGGTAACTTGAGAAGGAGCTCGAATTATCGGGCAGAGTAACCTCGTAGAAGTTGGTGTAAATCACTCTGTGGGACAATACATGTTTCACCCCCCGAAGCAGTGTACGGACCATCCGCACCTCTCCCTCTGCAAACAGCGCATGAAACTGCGGACATGCCAGAAATTCCTCTTCGGATAAATCTTTTTCCGTTTCAACCAGAGGCAATTCAAAGAGATTTTTCCAGATATCGTCCTCCGTCCTCTTATGTATCAAGGTATGCGCGCCCATGCGTACATATATATAATTAAAATAGCGGTTGGTGGTCTTGGTTCTGTGCTGCTTCACGGGCAGTTGCTGCACTTTTCCTTCAGACAATGCCCGGCAGCTGCCGGACAAAGGACAAAACAGACAGTTGGGCGACTGCGGCGTACACTGCACGGCTCCGAAGTCCATAATTGCCTGGTTATAATCTGCCGGCCTGGATTTATCGAGCACCTCACCCGCCAAAGCGGTAAAAGTCTTTTTCCCTTCAGTAGAATCAATGGGAACATCAATGCCGAAATAGCGGGAAAGCACCCGATACACATTCCCGTCGACCGCCGCATAAGGCATGTCATAGGCAAAGGAGCAGATGGCCGCTGCCGTATAATCCCCCACTCCCTTCAAAGCACGTACCTCAACGTAGTTTTTCGGGAATGTCCCCTTCATGCTTCTGGCTGCGGCATGCAGGTTACGGGCACGGGAATAGTACCCCAAGCCCTGCCAATATTTCATCACTTCGTCCTCAGACGCAGCAGCCAGCGATGCCACATCCGGAAAGCGTTTTATGAAACGCAAAAAGTACTCATAGCCCTGCGCCACTCTCGTCTGTTGTAAGATGATTTCAGAAATCCATATCAGATAAGGGTTCGTGGTATTTCGCCACGGAAGGTCGCGTTTATTCTCCGCATACCAGTCCAACAATGTTCCGCTAAAAATATTCATGCTACAAAAATACTTCATTTTCAACCTAACAAAGCTTAATGCCAAGACTTTTTTAGAAAATTGTCCGAAATATATTTTTTAGAGACACGGAAAAGCTATATATTTGCAGTCCAAAAAATTAGGAAAACTATAGTAATAATATTTTTTTTAAAGAAAAATGACTAAAGCTGATATTGTAAACGAAATTACAAAGAACACCGGAATTGATAAGACAACCGTACTTACAACCGTTGAAGCATTCATGGACGCAGTAAAGGCATCTTTATCCAAAGATGAAAATGTTTACCTCCGCGGGTTTGGTAGTTTTGTAGTGAAGAAAAGAGCTCAGAAAACTGCTCGCAACATCTCCAAGAACACTACAATAATCATTCCGGAACATAACATTCCGGCATTTAAGCCTGCAAAAACGTTCACCCTCTCAGTGAAGAAATAATAAACAATAGTATTAACCCATAAAATTTTGAAGCTATGCCAAGCGGAAAGAAGAAAAAAAGACATAAAATGTCTACGCACAAGCGTAAAAAAAGACTAAGAAAGAACAGACATAAAAGTAAAAAGTAATTTTTAGTCTGAAGGACAAAATAAAGAACAAACTTGTGAAGCAAAATATCTCGCGGGTTTGTTCTTTGTTTAAGTAGTAAATTGAATCATTTAAAAGCCAATTATTGTGACAAGCGAACTCGTTGTAGACGTACAGCCCAAAGAGGTATCCATCGCACTGCTTGAAGACAAGCAGCTGGTGGAACTCCAGAGCGAAGGAAGAAATATTTCCTTCTCAGTGGGCAACATGTATTTGGGACGCGTCAAGAAATTGATGCCTGGCCTGAATGCCTGCTTCGTGGACGTGGGTTACGAGAAAGACGCTTTTCTTCATTATCTGGACTTGGGTCCTCAATTCAACTCGTTAGAGAAGTACGTAAAGCAAACTTTAAGCGACAAAAAGAAGCTGAATCCCATTACCAAAGCAACCATACTTCCCGACCTTGAAAAGGACGGAACGGTTTCCAACACACTCAAGGTAGGACAAGAAGTAGTGGTGCAGATTGTCAAGGAACCTATTTCGACCAAAGGGCCGCGACTGACTTCCGAACTTTCCTTTGCCGGAAGATACCTCGTACTGATTCCCTTTAACGACAAGGTTTCCGTATCACAAAAAATTAAATCGAGCGAAGAGCGCGCACGCCTCAAGCAACTGCTGATGAGCATCAAACCGAAGAACTTCGGTGTCATCGTCCGCACTGTGGCCGAAGGAAAACGTGTAGCCGAACTTGACGGAGAGCTTAAAGTATTACTGAAACATTGGGAAGATGCCATCACAAAAGTACAGAAAGCCACCAAATTTCCGACACTGATTTACGAAGAAACCAGCCGCGCCGTAGGACTGTTGCGTGACTTGTTCAATCCTTCCTTCGAAAACATCCACGTGAACAACGAGGCAGTGTACCACGAAATCAAGGATTACGTAACCCTCATCGCCCCTGAACGGGCAGGAATCGTGAAGCTGTACAAAGGACAACTCCCCATTTACGACAATTTTGGCATCACCAAACAAATCAAGTCGTCATTCGGCAAGACCATTTCATACAAAAGTGGTGCCTACCTGATTATTGAGCATACTGAGGCGCTTCACGTAGTAGACGTGAACAGCGGTAACCGCACCAAGAATGCCAACGGGCAGGAGGCTAACGCACTGGAAGTGAATCTGGGTGCAGCCGACGAACTGGCACGCCAGCTCAGACTAAGGGATATGGGTGGTATCATCGTGGTGGACTTCATCGACATGAACGAAGCCGAAAACCGACAGAAGCTTTACGAACGTATGTGTGCCAATATGCAGAAAGACAGAGCACGTCACAACATCCTGCCGCTCAGCAAATTCGGACTGATGCAAATTACACGCCAGCGTGTGCGCCCGGCTATGGATGTAAATACGACTGAAACCTGTCCCACCTGTTTCGGCAAAGGCACCATCAAATCGTCCATCCTCTTTACGGACACCTTAGAGAGTAAGATTGATTATCTGGTCAACAAATTGAAGATAAAGAAATTCTCGTTACACATCCACCCGTACATTGCAGCCTATGTCAATCAGGGACTCGTCTCCCTGAAACGGAAGTGGCAGATGAAGTACGGATTTGGTATCAAGATTATTCCAAGCCAGAAACTTGCATTTCTGGAATATGTATTCTACGACCTGCAAGGGGAAGAGATAGACATGAAGGAAGAAATCGAAATCAAATAAAAAAAGCGGTGAAGAGTATTTGTCTTCACCGCTTTTTTTAATCCTTCCTTCGGGAAATTCTTCCCGAAAAGCAGCGTACGCTATAAAGCCAAGCGATATATTTCCTTACAATCGGTCATGGTCAGCTTCACGTAGTTACCAAGCAGTTCGCCTTTATTGCGCTGCAGGCTGGCAATCATACGGTCTATATCGGGATGTTCAATGCCCAACTCCTTAAAGCTGACCGGCAAACCCATATAACGGAAAAAGTGTTTCAGACGGGCAGTACCTGCCAAAGCCATCTCTTCCAAATCATCGGACTTGGGTATATCAAAAACACGACGGGCAAACTGGGCAATCTTTGCCGGATTATGTTCCGCCATAAAGGTCATCCAGGCAGGGAAGATGACAGCCAGACCGGCACCATGGGCTACATCATAGATAGCACTGATTTCATGTTCCAGTGCATGGGATGCCCAGTCTTCCTCACGCCCTACCCCACAAGTTCCGTTATGCGCCACAGTGCCACACCACATAATGTTGGCACGCGCGGCATAGTCGTCCGGTTGCAGTTTCACTCGGTAAGCCTCTTTAATGATAGCTGTCAAGGTACCTTCGCAAAGCCGGTCACTGATTTCCACATCCGAAGTATTCGTAAAGTAACGTTCCATGATGTGAGCCATCATGTCGGCAATACCACAAGCCGTCTGATAAGCCGGGAGAGTGTAGGTCAGTTCAGGATTCATGACGGAGAATACGGGACGCAAATGCTCAGGAGCGCAAAGACCCAGTTTTTGGAGTGTCTCTGTCTTGGTGATTACCGCATTGCCCGAGCCTTCGCTTCCGGCAGCCGGGATAGTCAGCACCACGGCTACTTTCAGCGCTTTCTCCACCTTGGCACGACCGATAAAGAAATCCCAGAAGTCGCCATCATACAGGGCTCCGGCAGCAATGGCTTTCGCCGTATCTATGACCGAACCACCCCCCACAGGAAGCATCATATCCACCTGTTCACGACGACAAAGCCGAATACCTTCGTACACTTTCCCGTCAACGGGATTAGGTCGGACACCTCCCATTTCGCAATAAGCCACACCAGCTTCCTGTAAAGATTGCTTTACACGCCCCAGCAGTCCGCTACATACGACAGAACCGCCTCCATACACTATCATCACTTTTTGCGCACCATACTTACGCGCCAATGCACCGACCTGCACTTCAGTATTCTTGCCAAAAACAAACTCCGTAGGACTATAAAAAACAAAATTATTCATTGTATATCTTATTCAATGTATCGACTGTATCTTTCAAAGAAGCGTCCGAACGCCCCCCACTTCATCAGTCCTTTCTCGAACACCCAAATACCCAGCAATGCACAAGAGATGCCCAGCATCACATCAATCAGATAGTGATGTCCCGAATAGACAGCCGTCCACCAGATACCGACCATAATCACCGAAAACAACGCTATCAGCCACTTCCTGCTGCGGTCTATAACAGCGTAGGCCAAAGCTACCACCATATAGGCGGCATGAAGCGAGGGCACCGCTGCAAATACATTGGCATTCCTCCCGTAAATGGAGTTGAAGACGGAGCATCCCAGCAGTTCGTCAAAGCGCCCCAAGCCTGCCACATTACCCGGAGTGTCGAGTATAGGTTCGAAACCATAATTCATGGCATACCAAGGTGGAGCAGCGGGATGGATGTAATAGCCGGCAAAACCGATAAGATTAACCAGCAGAAATACCATCGCAAAGCGAAGATATACCTTACGGTCGCCCTTCAGATAAAGCCACAGCCCGAATGCAATGGGAACGGGTACCCAGCAGAGATAGAATATCCCGGCAAAGCAATCGGCTACCGGGCAATAGTTCAAAGCAAAATATTCGCAAGGAATGAGGACAGTACCGTCTACAGAGAAGCCGAAAAGGGATTTTTCTGCCTCATAAAGTCCTTTTACATCAATGGGATTCACCTGGTAATTGGGATATACACGCATCCAGTCATACGAAATGCCGAATACGAAAAACGGCAACAACGCCACTGCCAACTTACGGGTTGTCTGTCCGGCAAAGAACAATATCCAAAATACACCCGTCATCAGGAAATGTTCCGGACGAAGCCCGATACAGACCGCTGTCAGAATCATGAAAAACGCCGTGATAACAATCACCGGCACAGCCTCTCTCACAGAGGGAAACAAACTAGTTTTCATCCTTGTTTTTCAGTAATTTATAGCAATGTGCCAAGCGCGCAAATGCCGTCAAATTCGCCAATATTGCAATCACTGCCATAGGCACAATTAGTATCATCATCGGGTCGAACAAGGTACAATCACTGAAGATACCGCAGAACATGGCACCGAGGGCAGTCAGTACAACGCGTTCGGGACGCTGCATGAAACCTACCTTACACTCCAGTCCCAAGCCTTCGGCACGGGCACGCACGTAACTCACCATCAGCGAACCTACCAACGCAATGAATGTAATGATGGAGCCCCACAAATAGCCTTGCAGCATCAAGTAATAGAAGATGCCGAACAATGTCATAAGCTCGCTGTAACGGTCGAGTACGGAATCGTACAACGCACCGAAAGTAGAACTCATTTTACCCACACGCGCCACGCGGCCGTCCATCATATCAAACAACCCGGCAAAGAGCACAATACCGCCTCCCCAGCCCACATAGGCCAGTTCGCCACTTTTACACACTCCGGCATACACAAACAAGGCAGCCGCCACGATATTCAGCACCAGCCCCGTAGTCGTAATAAAGTTAGGCGTAATGCCAATTTTAATCATACCATGCACCACAGGGTTGATAATCTTGTATATCACCTGCTGCAACCAATCTCTATAATTCATATTCGTCTTTTTTGTTTTCTAAATAATGTTTCAGAAAGCCTTTTATATTGTGATTACGATAAACGAAAAAACGTTGCAGATGGTAGTTCCAAAAAAAAGCTACCAACACTGCTACTATTATCTTTGACAGAATAAATACATTGTCTATATAATATCCCAACAGCCCATTGACCCATGTCATGCCCGTAAGCCACTCGGTCAGTGCAAAAGTGCCCCAGGTATTCAGTATAATGCTGCCTCCCCAGACAAAGAGATATTTCACGGCAACATGCGTTTTCTTACAGTCTTCGGCATGGAACACCCATCCGTAATTAACGGCACAGTTTACAATGCCTCCCACCACAGATCCCGTGAATGTGGCATAAAGATAAAAAACAGCAAAAGCCTTTACCAGAAGGATAGTCACCAGAAAATCGACAAAGCTTGCGAATTGCGCAGAAATCTGGGCCTTGAAGAAGATCCAGACAGAATGACGCCATGACAAATATCTGCCGCTTATTTTCAGCTGATTATCCATCTTGTCACAATCAAAATTATAAATCCGTAGACTCCGGACAGAATATCGTCCGCCATTACCCCTATTCCACCCGGCAGACTTTCCATACGGCGAATGCCCAAGGGCTTGAATATATCAAACAAACGGAACAATACAAATGCCCCCAATGCATACCATACGTGTCCGGCGGGCGCCGCAAGCAGGGCAATCCACACGCCAACCATTTCATCGACCACCACACGCGAAGGGTCTTTGCCCCAAGATGCCTCCAGACGGTTGGCAGCCCAGACACCGGCAAGTGTAAATACCAAAATCAATGCTACTGTCAGCCACAAAAGGCAGACACTTGAAACCAGATAAGACAACCCGAACCAGATAAGCGTAGCCAGCAAAGCTCCCGCAGTGCCAGGTGCAAAAGGAGAAAAGCCCGAGCCAAAGCCCGTACCGATAATGACTGGGAGGAAGGAGTTTTTTTTCATCAAAAAAGTAATGAGGTGATAAATGCGATAAAAACGGTAAAGTGACAAATGCAAGAAAGTAATAAAAGTGATAAAGTGGTAAAGTGCTATCACTCTATCACCTTACCACCTTATTTTTATCACCTTATCACTGTTTTTTTAGTCCAGATAACTCGGTGCTGTCTCACCCACCATGTTGCGAAGAGTCTCTTTCACCATGCGCCACTGCTGGAATAAGTCGTGTACCGGCTCATGCTCAAAATCGTGCATCGGGCTCTTGCAGAAGAAGGACAGCCACGTCTGAATGCCGCACATGCCTGCACGCAATGCCAAATCACTGAAAATAACCAAGTCGAGCGCGATGGGAGCAGCAAGAATGGAGTCGCGGCACAAGAAGTTAACCTTGATTTCCATCGGATAGCCCATCCAGCCGAAAATATCGATGTTGTCCCATGCTTCCTTATTATCCTTACGGGGAGGATAGTAGTTGATGCGTACCTTATGATAAACATCACCGTACAAGTCTGGATATTTCTCCGGTTCGAAGATATTGTCGATAACAGACAGCTTGCTGACCTCTTTTGTCTTGAAGTTCTCCGGTTGGTCAAGTACCTCACCGTCACGGTTACCCAGAATATTCGTAGAGAACCAGCCGCTTACACCCAACATACGGGTCTTGAACATCGGGGCAAGCACTGTCTTCATCAAAGTCTGGCCGCTCTTGAAGTCCTTACCAGAAATGGGCACATTCATTTTCTTGGAGAATTCCCACATAGCCGGAATGTCCACACACAGATTGGGAGCACCCATAATGAACGGAGCGCCTTCTGCGATGGCAGCGTATGCATAGCACATGCTCGGAGAAATTACTTCGGTATTGTTGTCCTTCATTGCCTGTTCCAAAGCAGCGAGAGATTCGTGTTCCTTGGACATCGGAACATAAATTTCCGTACTTGCCGCCCACAGCACGGCAATACGCTCGCAGTTATTGGCTGCCTTGAAGTTACGGATATCCTCACGCAACTGTTCTGTCATTTCCCAGCGGTCGGCAGCTTTCTTGATGTGCGTACCATTCAAACGTTTTGCAAAATTGTGGTCGAATGCAGCAGGCATCGGCTTGATGGCTTGCAATTCGTCTTTTACCAGATTCAAATCTTTCTCTTTCAAGACCTCGGCATACATAGCAGCTTCGTAGGCGTTGTCCGGGAAAATGTCCCAACCACCGAAAACGATATCATTCAAATCAGCCAAAGGCACTATGTCTTTGATAAGTTTTTCTTTGCCATCCTGCATGCGCATGGTAGCCATTTGTGTGATTGAGCCTATAGCTTTTGCCAAGCCCTTGCGAGCAGCTAATGTACCGGTAATCATGGTGGTTGCAACCGCACCACCTACTCCGACTACCAACACGCCCAAGCGTCCGGTTGCCGGCTTAATGTTTTCTTTCATTGCCATTGTATTATTTAGAGTTTAAAAAATTGCTCAAATTTAGGGTATTTTACCCAATTGGAATTAGTCATTTTATCCGATTTAATGTTCTATTAGTAAGATTTAAGTTAAAATGTCATATGTAGACTGATTCTGAGCCCGGATTTGTCCATATCCGGTAAATTTCGGTAAGTCAGACGCCATACATAATCGACACGCAACACCTTGAAAATATTTTCAATGCCTACACCAGCCTCTACGTATGGCGTATGCCCCATGGTGGTACTTCCGGCAGGAAAACGGAACAAATCCTGCTGAAAAGCCGGATTGTTCTTATCACTCAAATTTCCATACAAGCCGCGACAGGAAAGTACTTCACGCCATTTCAACTTTTTCAAAAAAGGAATGCGGTTGAAGAGCCAGCCGTTCAAGTAATAGGTCACATCCCAGAAAGCGTATTCATCGTTCATGAATTCCATGGCATTCATCAATGAATAAGACTCGAGTTGAAAGGAACAAATGTCAAGTCAACACAAGGCTTTCCGGCAACAGTAATCGTATCCATCAGATAATATTTGTAGAAAGACAGTCCAAGGGAGGAAAGCGGACTGACAAACTTATTGGTGAACAAGGTGATGTTGTTCTCATAAAGGTCTACATCGGTCATAGTGACACTGATAGCCTGCTCCATACCCTGCCGGGAAAGCATTTCGTCCACTCCTGCCTGCCTGCGGGCAGCGACCCACTGTTTGCGGCTACGCGGAGACTTGCGGTAATAGTCTGTGGCAAGCAACTCACGGTTGGAGATGGCCAGTACCGGCCTGCCGGTAACGGCAGAGGTATCGACATAATCCGTCAGGAACTTGAACTTACGGTAAAGCCACTTCTGCTGCTTCAGGCTGTCGAAGTTATTGATGGCAAAAGTCATTTTTTCGTAGCGGTCACGTTTCCAAAAGTCGCGTTCGTCGGGCGAATAGTCATCCCGATGTTCTATCATCTTGCGTACAAACTCCACTGCGGGATTATTCCTTTTCTTATACCGTTCACGTTTCGGCTTCACCACCACCTCATCCAGTGCATAAGTGGCTGGCGAAAGGGCAATATTGAATTTAGAAGACTTTGCGGGATGAATAAGCCGGACATATTCATTATATCCCACAGTCGAAATGACCAGAGTGGCCTCCGGACGATAGGTCTTGAAGGAAAAACGGCCGTTATTGTCCGTCATTCCCCCCTCCGTAGTTCCCTTCAGATAAACTGACGTATAAGGCAGCGGCTCCTTCGTCAACGAATCGATGACAACGCCTTGCACCATATATTGTGCTCTCAATGGAAGAGTAACCAGCTGGATAAGCAGAAATACCCTAAAAAACAACTTCATACCTTAATTTTACCTAATTCAGATGGCAAAGGTACGGAAGAAAACTTTTTCTTAAAGTTCGGTTTTACGGAATAAATGTTCTAAAAAACTCCTTTTGTATAACAATGCTTCGGCAATCTGTTCGGAGCGCTTTCCATCCATATCGGCGGCATCCCCATCAGCTTGAGCACAAGCAGCGCACATTTATTGCCGAAAATGCAAGCCACTATATATCCATTCGCCAATATCTATTCGTCCGACAGTTGTCGGACGATAATTCAACAGTTGTCGGACGATAATTCAACAACTGTCGGACGAAAAGAAAACATATATCGGACGATTAATTTCAAGCAAGGAAAGAAATAGCACGCCACATGAACAGAGATTATCCACCGAATGACTGAAAACAATAAATAACAAACCTAAGCTTGAACTTATGGATACAAAACTTTTAGGAAGAAAGCCGCCCGTATCATGATGAATGCAGGGCGCGGCAATCCCCCGAAAAAGGCATTAAAAGGATATCGGACGAGTATGCAAAGGAGTGGAGAAAGTGACCGGCTTCCTAACGAACTAAGGAAACAGTATACGGAAGCGGGTCAATCCATCGTTGCAGGTACGCAGAGAGAACGTGCAACCATGACGGCTCAAAACTTCCCGGATAAACACCAGGCCGATTCCCTGCCCGTTCGGTTTGGTGGAAAAGAAGGGGCTGAAAAGTTTAGCTTCGGTCTCTTTACTTATCCCCGGACCATTGTCAACGACTTCAACAGAAGCGGGGGCAGCGGTCCTTACTATTATCTCACCTTGTTTTCCATTTTCTCCGGTATCCCCCTCTATACTTTCGGCAGCATTCTTGATGATATTCACAAGTACTTGTTCCAAAAGAGAAGCATCCATACGCACCATTCCCACCTCGGGATCGCATTCCAGATGTAGTTCTATATTGCGGTCATTGCACATTCCTTCCATGAAACGCTTGCACATGGCCACCAACTCATTCAGTCGGACAGGCACCAGAGAAGGTTCAGGTATCTTTACCACATTGGCAAAACGGGTAATGAAACGGCTCATTGAGAAACAACGCTCCGTACAGACGCGCATCACGTCGCAGATGTCCTCCATATCATCCTCAGTAGAAAGTGCCTGCTCCACTGTATCGAGTGTGGAAGTGATGCCCGCAGTAGTATTGTTCACTTCATGAGCTATCATGCGGATTACCTTTTCATAGGCGCGCTTCTCGGCACGCATCACCTCTTCCGTCATACGCTCTATCAAGAAAAAAGGATGTTTGAACCCTCTGTCAATAAAAGTAGAATGGGTGCATTTATAAATATTCGCATCATTGAGACGGAGCACTGCCGTCGCATCTTTGGGAATAGCCGAAAGTTCGGCAGCCAACGGGGAGTCCATCTGATCCAGCCGCTTTGCCAGCGCCTCCTCCATACGGACACCGAGCATCTTTACCGCCATCGGATTCAGTTGCGACACTTCATCGTCCATTGTCAGGATAATAACCCCCATTGGAGATGCCTGAATCAGCAAATCCAAGAAGTGATTCTGCTCACGCATGCGCAACCGTTCATTCTTGAGTTGCTCCATCATCCGATTAAAGATATTTACAATACGATCGGCCTCGTACTGCCCTACCTGACTGAGACGGCTACTGAAATCCTGCTCGCGCAGCAGCTCCATACCGCTGCCGATGGTATTCATCGGCTTCACTATCTTATTATAGAATACTATCAGATAAATAAGGATAAACCCGATGAGCCCCTCCAACACGTATAGGTACAAAGACGACCTTCCACTCAGCAGATATACCAGCATTCCGCCCAGACCAAGCAGAAAAAGGACGAGTATGAAGAAGAAGAATTTTATGCGCACGGCAACTGAATATTATATTTCTCCAGACGCCTATAAAGCGCAGCGCGGCTGATGCCCAACGACACTGCCACCTGGCTGAGATTCCCTTTATGCTGTTCCAAAGCCTGCAAAATAGTCTGCCGTTCTATTTCATCCAAGGTCATACCAGCAAAAGAAGTACCTTCGGCAGCTTTGGCCGACTCGTTGTAGCGCAGATATTGGGCATCGAAATCCATGGCATCCAGCACCGGCTTGCCGCTGACCAGAATGGTACGCTCCACCAGATTCTTCAACTCACGAATGTTGCCCGGATAAGGCAGACGGGAAAGGAAATTCAGAGCATCGGCCGAGAAATCCGTACGCGGCAAGCCGTTCACCTCTGCCTGGCGGTCGGCAAAGTGACGTGCCAGTAAAGGAATATCTTCACGGCGCTCCCGCAGGGAAGGCAGTTTTACGGTAATCAGGTTGATACGGTAAAAAAGGTCTTCACGGAAAGTACGTTCGGACACCATCTTGCGGAGGTCTGCATTAGTGGCGGACACAACGCGTACATCGACTTTGCGGGGACGGCTGTCACCCAGTACTTCGAATGTCTGGTCTTGAAGCACGCGCAGCAATTTCACCTGGCAGGAAGGGTCGAGGTCACCAATCTCGTCGAGGAAGATGGTACCTTTATTTGCCATTTCAAAACGCCCTATGCGGTCGGCACTGGCATCGGTAAACGCTCCTTTCTTATGACCGAACATCTCGCTCTCGAACAAGCTCTGCGAGATACCGCCGAGGTTCACCTTGACAAAAGGCTGCTTCACACGTTGACTGTTGATATGGATGGCTTCGGCAATCAGTTCCTTGCCCGTTCCGCTTTCGCCCGTAATCAACACCGAAGCATTGGTACGGGCTATGCGGGCCACTGTATTCAACACTTCCATCAGTCCTTTGGACTTGCCTATAATATGGCGGCGATTCAATGCGGTAGTCTGTTCTTCCGGCACCTCTTTCGGGGCAGCCGTAAGCTCAAGGGCGGTTTCGATGCGTTGCAAAAGCGCAGCATTGTTCCAAGGCTTGGTTATGAAATCGAATGCACCGGCCTGCATCCCCTGCACGGCAAGCTGGATACTTCCCCATGCCGTCATCAGAATAACGGGCACATCGGGACGAAACACCTTTACCTGCTTCAATAAGGTGAGTCCCTCTTCTCCGGTGGTGGAAAGAGTAAAGTTCATATCCATCAGAATTAATGCGGGAGCTTCGGTTCGAACCGTATCCATAGCTTCGCGAGGACCCGGAGCCGTCCTCACCTCATATCCGGCACGCTTCAGCATAAAGCTGAGGGAAGAGCGCACAGCACTATCATCGTCTATTATCAGTATCATAAAAAATTGCTGTTTGTTTCCTGCAAAAGTAAATAAAAAAGCAGAGTCATGAATAATCAGTTATAATTTATTTAATATGCCCTCTCATTTGTTTTTAATCCGTTGGCATAATTACAACTTCCCCGTCCGTCAACCTATCCTCTCACGACCTCTTCAAAATCAGCCTCCAGTTCCGTATCGCGTTCAAAATCCCAAAGGGTCAGGCTACGGAGCTGATAGAAGTAATACCAATAGTAGTACAGCTCTGAAATATGCTTTTGGCGAGCTTCGTCTTTAGAGTTCTGTGCATCGTTCAGGTCCAGTGTACTGATTTTACCTATCATAAAGGTCTCTACACTGGTCCTGTAACGCTTCTCAGCAATGACATCTGCCTCTTCGGCAATGTCCAGCTGTTGCGCCTGATTGTTGAAGTTAGCCACCAACAAAAAGATGTCCTGATTAAAGTCCATCTGTTCCTGACGGATTTTGGATAAAACCACTTCACGGTTGCTCTTTGCCACCCTAACCTTGCCACGACGTTTTCCCCAATCAAGGATAGGAATCTTGACACCCACCTGCACAATCTGGTTATCAAGCAAGTCTCGGTAGGCTGAAGAAAACTCATGGTTCTGCCCCGTATAACCCACACTGGCAAAAAGGTCGATGCTACGTAGGTTTCCACGTGCCGTTGCCACTTCATAATCAGCTTCCAGTTGGCGGCGGCGAATGTTCTGCGCAAAGGAGTTGCGTTCCAAAGCCTTGTTCAGCACACAGTCATATTCCATCTTTATATCGGGAACAGTGGCGGGCAACACCGGATTCAAGTTTTCCTGCTCGGACACGCCGAGGAAGGAACGAAGCTGGAACATCTTTGCATTCAGATTACTCTCAGCCTCAGTCACATCGGCTTTGCCTTGCAATGAGTTCAGTTTAAGCTGCAACAAATCATTTTCGGAAATCTGCCCCATCTTACGTTTGGCTATCGCCACCTCGTAAAGACGGTCGGCATTCGTCTTGTTCTGCATGGCGGTAGCAAGCGATTCTTTAGCCAATAGCAGCTGGAAGAAATAAGTGATGGTTTTCATTGTCACCTCTTCCGTGGCCGAAATGAACGCGGCTTTTGCTTCGGCATAACGTACAGGCTCTATACGGCGGCTCCACTTCAAAGTATTTACTCCAAAAACCGGCTGCGTCAACTCCAGGCTCACAGGAACCGACATAAACTGCTTCGCTCCTCCGGAGCCCAATTGTTTGAGATAATCCAACGAAGAAGTAAGCGACAACCTACCGCCCGTAAACCAAAGGTTCTGGTCTATCGAAAGCTGTCCGGACAAGCCCAGTGTATTATTGCGGACAAAACTATAGGAACCGTCAGAATCCTGATAGGTACTGTATGATTTGTTATAGTTGGGCAGCGTACCGGTGAAATTTACTTCCGGCAGCAAGTCCGCACGGAATGTACGGTATTCCCAATACGCGGTTTTCAATTCATTCAATGCCACGGCAGCATCCACAGACTGTGTACGAGCCAGCACAATGGCCTCCGACAGCGTAATATTGCGTTCATGTCCCAAAGTATCATTCTGTGCCACACTTGCCAACGGCATCAAAAAGCAAACTGCAAGTAAAATATCCTTTCTCATGTTCAATCTTTAAAATTGTCTCAAACAGAAAAGCAAAGAGTGTGCCAAGTGGCCGGGAAAGTTCCACAGAGGGGCAAGTGTTCATTTTCGGACAGTGAGAATGTCCGTTAGCGGACGATATCAAAAAAACAACCGGTCTCTGTCTAAAGTCTGAAAAAATCCTTCTAAAGTTCAATTAACCATTAATTAATTGATGAAAAATTTCTTTATTAGGGAAGAATTCTCTTTCTTTGTACTGTTTTATACCTTTATTAAAAGGATACAATACTAACATTAATTATATAGTTATGAAGATTTCACACATTGAGCATCTGGGCATTGCCGTTAAGAGCATTGAAGAAGCCCTTCCGTACTACGAAAACGTTTTAGGTTTGAAATGCTACAACATCGAAACCGTGGAAGATCAGAAAGTTAGAACCGCTTTCCTGAAAGTGGGCGATGTAAAGATCGAGTTGCTGGAACCGACTTCTCCCGAAAGTACGATTGCCAAGTTCATCGAGAAGAACAACGGTAACGGTGGTATGCATCATCTGGCATTTGCCGTTGAAGACGGAGTGGCCGGTGCTCTTGTAGAAATCGAAGAAAAAGGCATCCGCCTCATAGACAAAGCTCCCCGCAAAGGCGCAGAAGGTCTGAACATTGCATTCCTGCATCCGAAATCCACTCTTGGTGTCCTGACCGAGCTTTGCGAAAAACCGGAATAAGAACGACCGTAAATCGTCCAACCATAAATTGTATAAACATTAAAGAAATAAATTCATGAGTAATCAACTTGAAAAGATTAAAGAGCTTATAGACCGCCGTGCAGCAGCACGTCTCGGTGGTGGTGAAAAAGCAATTACAAAGCAACACGAGAAAGGTAAATACACAGCTCGCGAGCGCATAGCCATGCTTCTCGATGAAGGTAGTTTCGAAGAAATGGACATGTTCGTAGAACATAGATGTACAAACTTCGGCATGGAGAAAAAACACTACCCCGGCGACGGTGTAGTAACCGGTTGCGGTACAATAGATGGCCGTCTGGTTTATATCTTTGCGCAAGACTTTACCGTTTCTGCCGGTTCACTGTCGGAAACCATGTCGCTGAAAATCTGTAAAATCATGGACCAAGCCATGAAAATGGGCGCTCCGTGTATCGGAATCAACGACTCGGGTGGCGCACGTATCCAAGAGGGTATCAATGCCTTGGCCGGTTACGCTGAAATTTTCCAACGCAACATACTTGCTTCGGGTGTCATTCCTCAGATTTCCGGTATCTTTGGTCCTTGTGCCGGTGGTGCCGTTTACTCTCCTGCCTTGACAGACTTTACATTGATGATGGAAGGTACGTCCTACATGTTCCTCACCGGTCCGAAAGTAGTAAAGACTGTAACCGGCGAAGACGTAAGCCAAGAGAACTTGGGTGGCGCGAGCGTTCACTCCACCAAATCAGGTGTTACTCATTTCACAGCACAGACTGAAGAGGAAGGACTGGCTCTTATCCGTAAATTGTTGAGCTATATCCCCCAGAACAATCTGGAAGAAGCTCCCTATATAGATTGTACAGACCCTATCGACCGTCTGGAAGACTCCCTGAACGAAATCATTCCCGATAACCCGAACAAACCGTATGACATGTACGAGGTAATCGGTGCCATCGTGGATAATGGCGAATTCCTCGAAATCCAGAAAGACTATTCTAAGAATATCATTATCGGCTTCGCACGTTTCAACGGACAGTCCGTAGGTATTGTTGCCAACCAACCGAAATATCTGGCGGGTGTGCTCGACAGCAACGCATCCCGTAAAGGGGCACGTTTCGTTCGTTTCTGCGATGCCTTCAATATTCCTATCGTTTCCTTGGTAGATGTACCGGGATTCCTTCCGGGAACAGGCCAGGAATACAACGGTGTAATCCTGCATGGTGCCAAACTGCTGTATGCATACGGTGAAGCCACTATACCCAAGGTTACCATCACTTTGCGCAAGTCTTACGGTGGTTCTCACATCGTGATGAGTTGTAAGCAGCTCCGCGGTGACATGAACTATGCTTGGCCTACCGCCGAAATCGCCGTAATGGGCGGCGCAGGTGCCGTAGAGGTATTGTATGCCCGCGAAGCCAAAGAGCAGGAAAATCCGGCTCAATTCCTGGCAGAAAAAGAAGCCGAATACTCCAAGCTGTTTGCCAATCCTTACAATGCCGCCAAGTATGGTTACATTGACGATGTCATCGAACCGCGCAACACGCGTTTCCGCATCATCCGTGCCCTGCAACAGTTGCAAACCAAGAAATTGACCAACCCGGCCAAGAAGCATGGCAATATTCCACTCTAAATTGAGAATTGAAAATTGAAAAATAAAACTCATAACTTATGAAGAAAATACATATCGGAATATTTCTTTCATTGGCGCTGATGTTGGTTCTCTCTTCTTGCGGAGAGCAGAAATCGAACAGCAAGCTGTTGCTGAATGAAGTGCTGGTCATCAACGAAAGCAACTATCAGGATGACTACGGCATACACAGCGCATGGATTGAGATATTCAACAAATCATACGGCAGTGCCGACCTTGCAGGTTGCTACCTGAAATGCAGCAGCCAGCCGGGCGACACAGCCAGTTATTTCATTCCCAAAGGTGATATCCTGACGGTGGTTAAGCCACGTCAGCATGCGCTTTTCTGGGCAGATGGAGAACCCAGACGCGGTACATTCCATACAAACTTCAAGCTGGATGCCAAGAATGCCAACTGGATTGGACTGTATGACTCGGGCAAGAAACTGCTTGACCAAGTAACAGTGCCTGCCGGTACCTTGCAAGCCAACCAGTCATACGCCCGCGTCAGTGATGCATCCGAAGAGTGGGAAGTGAAAGGAGAAAGCAACGACAAATACGTGACTCCAAGTACCAACAACAAGACTATCGACAGCAATGCCAAGATGGAAAAGTTCGAAGAGCATGACAGCGTAGGCATAGGTATGGCTATCTCCGCCATGAGCGTTGTGTTCAGCGGCTTATTGCTTCTTTTCATCGCTTTCTATGTCGTAGGCAAACTTTCCGTGAGCCTGAGCAAGCGCAACGCCATGAAAGCTAAAGGCATCACAGACAAACAAGAAGCCAAAGAAAAGCAACTGGGACAAGCTCCGGGAGAAGTGTTCGCCGCCATCGCCATGGCTATGCACGAATTCCAAAGCGATGTACACGATGTGGAAGACACCGTGCTTACCATCACACGCGTGAAACGCAGCTATTCCCCTTGGAGCTCGAAGATTTATACATTGCGTGAAACCCCTCACAAAAAGTAAAGTCACCTTAAAAAAACAGAATAATGAAAGAATATAAATATAAGATTAACGGCAATGTATACAAGGTTGCCATTGGAGATATCGAAGACAACATCGCTCACGTAGAAGTGAACGGTACTTCTTATAAAGTAGAAATGGAAAAAGCACCGAAAGAAGTAGTGAAACCGGTAGTACGTCCGGTAGCAAAACCGACGGCAGCTCCGGCGGCTCCGGTAGCAAGACCGGCAACAGCATCTACAGGCAAGTCCGGCGTGAAGTCTCCGCTTCCCGGTGTTATCCTCGACATCAAAGTGAACGTAGGCGACAGCGTGAAGAAGGGACAGTTGGTTGTCATCTTGGAAGCTATGAAAATGGAGAATAGCATCAATGCAGACAGAGACGGTAAGATTACTGCCATCAACGTAAGCAAAGGAGACTCTGTTCTCGAAGGTACTGACCTTGTAATTATTGAATAATATGGGAGAATTTATCACATTTCTAGGAAACAACCTTGCCGATTTCTGGACATACACAGGTTTTGCCAATGCAACGGCAGGACATGTGGCCATGCTCCTGATAGGGTTGTTTTTCATATACTTGGCCGTCGCCAAGGAATTCGAGCCGATGTTATTGATTCCTATCGGTTTCGGTATACTAATCGGTAACATACCTTTCAATATGGAGGCCGGATTGAAAGTCGGTATCTATGAAGAAGGTTCCGTACTCAATATCTTGTATCAAGGAGTAACCTCGGGATGGTATCCGCCGCTCATCTTCTTGGGTATCGGTGCCATGACGGACTTCTCTGCTTTGATTTCCAACCCCAAACTGATGCTAGTAGGTGCAGCCGCCCAGTTCGGTATATTCGGTGCTTATATGATTGCCTTGGCTTTGGGCTTCGATCCTATGCAGGCCGGTGCAATCGGTATCATTGGTGGTGCTGACGGTCCTACGGCCATCTTTCTTTCCTCCAAGTTGGCTCCTAACCTGATGGGCGCCATTGCGGTGTCGGCTTATTCATATATGGCATTGGTACCGGTGATACAACCTCCTATCATGCGTCTGCTGACCAACAAGCACGAACGTCTTATCCGCATGAAACCTCCCCGGGTGGTTTCTCACACGGAGAAAGTAATGTTCCCGATTATCGGTCTGTTGCTGACTACGTTCCTTGTACCGTCGGGATTGCCTTTGCTGGGCATGCTGTTCTTCGGTAACTTATTGAAGGAAAGCGGTGTGACACGCCGTTTGGCCAATACAGCCAGTGGGCCGCTGATTGACACCATCACCATCCTGCTTGGTTTGACAGTAGGTGCTTCTACACAAGCATCCGAATTCTTGACGTTGGATTCCATCCTGATTTTCTTCTTGGGTGCTTTATCGTTCGTCATTGCCACAGCATCCGGTGTCATCTTCGTGAAGATTTTCAACCTCTTCCTGAAGAAAGGCAACAAAATAAATCCGTTGATTGGCAATGCAGGGGTATCTGCCGTACCCGACTCTGCACGTATCTCTCAGGTAGTAGGTTTGGAATACGATCCTACCAATTATCTGTTGATGCATGCCATGGGTCCGAACGTTGCCGGTGTAATCGGCTCTGCCGTAGCAGCAGGTATCCTGCTGGGATTCTTATTGTAAACATCTATTCATTCCGTTATTAGGATTGAATACTAATCTTTTTAAAGCCCCTTCGTTCATCGGAGGGGCTTTTTCGTTAATCTATCTAAAACAGATTACGATTATTTCGTAAATACATTCTTTTTAGTAACTTGCAGTCAGTTTAACCTCCTATAAATAATATACTGTATGCGAAAGCTTTTTATCTCCTTATGCTTCAGTGCATGCTGTTCATTCCTGGCAGCACAGACCACAAATTCCATTCAGGAGGCGATGGTCAACTACGATTATGAAACAGCCCTGATGCTGATTGAGCAAGAAACCCCAACTGTCCCCCTACTCTACCAAAAAGGGAAGGCTCTGAAAGGGTTGGGAAATAACCTCGAAGCTCTGAGTGTATTTCAGGAAGTCGTAGTCCAGGATTCTCTCAATTGCCGGGCGTACATTGAAGCTGCCGAATGCTGCAAATCACTCGCCAAATATGGTGAGGCACTGAATTACTACCAAAATGCGCTCCACATAAATCCGGACAATAAATACGTACGCATCCAGTATATCAGTCTACTGATGAACATGAAGAGATACCGTGAGTCTCTAAAGGAAAGTAACCTATTGGCAGAAAGGGACAGTTCTGCCTATGTACTACACCTGAGAGCGGAAAGCATGGGGCAAGTCTATGACAACACAAAAATCATGTATGTGACAGATGCCTATCTGGACATACAGAAAAGGTATCCCAATGATTATCTGTCTGCTGCCAAACTCGGCAACATCTATGTAGCAGGCCACCAATATGAAGACGCCATAAACATAACGGAGAAATACCGTTCCATAGACTCTACCAACGTCCTTGTGAACCGCATCAATGCCCAAGCCTATTGCCTGAACAAAGATTACCCCAAAGCAATAGAAAGATATGAACAACTATTGCAGGAAAAAGACAGTTCTTTCCAAACCTGCTTCTACGCCGGAATCAGCTACTATGCCCTCGAAGACTTCTATCCTGCACACGACTTGCTTGAAAAAGCTCTTAAAAATGACAATACGAACATCAACGTCCTCTATTACCTAGGCCGTGCCTGCTCCAAGACATCATGGAAAGAGGATGGAGTAACCTATCTAGAAACTGCCGTAAACCTTGCCATACCCAGTGACAGTGTCATGTCCCGCCTATATGTGGGGCTTGCGGATTGCTACAATATGGCATTTCAATACACCAATCAGGCAAATGCCCTTCTAACACAATATGAAAAATACGACCGGCAAAAACACAGACTGCTTTATGACGCAGCCTTTGTCTATTATTACTATCTGAAAGATGCGTCCAAAGCAGAGCGATACCTGATGGCATACCTGAAAACCCGCCCAAAAGACAGTAAGGACAAAGCCCAGGAAATGGATGCCGACGGAGTTCCCGTCATCGGAGAAAACAACCGGTACAATGCCGCCGAGAACTGGCTGAAGGACATCAGAGAAAAGCGCAAGAAAGAAGAGTTCTTCAAGGGAAAAGTCGATACTGCCAGCGTAGCCCCAATCAAATAGAAATCAGTGAAAACGTTTGCATAATATAATAAGATACAGTAACGGAGAAAGTTAATCTTTCTCCGTTATTTGTTTTAAATTAGCGCAAAAAATTAACCGTAAAGTTACTATCATGAAAAAAGTATTCTTAATCTTGGGAACACTCTTACTCTCCCTCAGTACGTATGCAGCTATGAATGTGAACAAAATCGACCCTCCGTTCTGGTACACCGGCATGCAGAACCCAGAACTTCAGCTGATGGTCTATGGAGAAGGCATCGGCAATGCATCAGTATCCGTCAATTATCCCGGCGTCTCATTGAGCAGCACCGTCAAACTGGAAAGCAATAACTACCTCCTGGTCTATCTGAAACTGGATAAAGACGTGAAGCCCGGAAAAATCAATCTTACCTTTACCGAAGGAAAAAAGAAACTCGTAAAGGAATATGAACTGAAAGCCCGCAATAAGAAAGGTTGCGAACACAAGGGATTCGACTCCTCCGACGCACTGTACCTGCTGATGCCTGACCGCTTTGCCAATGGCAATCCGGACAACGACCAGATTGCAGGCATGGCCGAGTACAAGGTAGACCGCAATGACCCCAATGCCCGCCACGGCGGTGACCTTGCCGGCATCGAACAGCACCTCGACTATTTCTCCGACCTTGGCGTCACAGCCCTCTGGTTCACTCCGGTATTGGAGAATAACATGACTGGCGGTTCCTATCACGGCTATGCCACCACAGACTACTATAAAGTAGACCCGCGCTTCGGTACCAACGAAGAATACAAGCAACTGATTGAAAAAGCCCATGCACGCGGCATCAAAATCGTAATGGACATGATTTTCAACCACTGCGGCGTAGAGCATGTATGGATTAAGGACATGCCCTCCAAAGACTGGTTCAACAATCCCGACCACGAAAACAGCTTTGTACAGACTTCTTTCAAACTGACTCCGCATGTTGACCCTTATACTTCCCGCTACGACTTCGACCAGATGAACGACGGCTGGTTCGTGACCGCCATGCCCGACCTCAACCAGAAGAATCCTCACGTTTACCGCTATCTGGTACAGAACAGTTTCTGGTGGATTGAATTCGCCAATATCGATGGTATCCGTATGGACACTTATCCGTACGCAGACTACGATGCCATGAGCAACTGGATGAAGGAACTGAACGAAGAATATCCCAACTACAACACCGTAGGCGAAACTTGGGTTACCGAACCTGCCTATACCGCTTGGTGGCAGAAGGATTCCAAACTATCAGCTCCCAAGAACAGTAACCTCAAGACCGTCATGGACTTCAGCTTCTTCGACAAGATAAATATTGCCAAGAACGAACAGACTGAGACTTGGTTCAAAGGACTTGACCGCGTATACAATAACTTTGTATATGACTTCCTCTACCCCAACCCCGCTTCCGTACTGGCGTTCATCGAAAACCATGACACCGACCGCTTCCTGGGCGAAGGCGACAACCTGCCGATGCTGAAGCAAGCCTCTACCTTGCTGCTCACCACCCGCCGCATTCCACAACTCTACTACGGAACAGAAATCATGATGAATGGTGTGAAAAGCAAGAGCGACGGATATGTCCGCAAAGACTTCCCCGGCGGATGGGCAGATGACGCAACAACTGCACTGACCACAACAGGACGCACCAAGATACAGAACGAATGCTACAACTTCTATAAAACCATTCTGAATTGGCGCAAAGGAAACGACGTGATTGCCAAAGGCAGCATGGTGCAGTTCATGGTACAGAACGGAGTTTATGCCTACGCCCGTCTACACGAAGGCAAAACCGTATTCGTAATGCTGAACGGAACCGATGCCGAAACCACTGTTCCTTTGAAATTCTACAAAGAAATCCTGAAGGAATGCAAACAAGGAAAAGATATCCTTAGCGGAAAAACCATTGCTTTCGGTGAAGAACTGAAGATGGCTCCCAGAGAATCGTTAGTGATAGAATTATAATCAACTCTTGTGAATTCAGCATCTTTGCGATGTTATTTGACAACATAGCACCGCAAATCGCTGAAGATACCCCTTGGAGATGGCTTGCAGATACTTTATCTGCAAGCCATCTCCAAGTTTTCATAAAATAGGTATTATGACAAGTACCCTTTACATTCACCTGAAACGCTATAAATTAAGACTCATCTCTATTTAAACATCCATTTCTGAAATGACAAACAAACTTAACCATCTCATAGCACCAGCCTATATTAACAAATCAGCCCTTGCAACACGATGTGTCACAAGGGCTGACAATTATAATATTCAGATTATCTTTCTATTATTCAGCCAATTTATTGTCTGAACCAAGCACATTGATGATTTTGTGCTTATACAGTTTCTCCATATTGTCACGAGCCGGACCCAGATACTTACGCGGATCGAATTCAGCAGGTTTCTCAGCAAAAGTCTGACGGATAGCTGCAGTCATAGCGAGACGAGAGTCAGAGTCGATGTTAATCTTGCAAACAGCAGATTTAGCAGCTTCGCGCAACCACTCTTCGGGGATACCGATAGCAGCCTTCAAAGCGCCACCAAACTTGTTGATAGTCTCTACCTCTTCCTGAGGAACTGAAGAAGAACCGTGGAGCACGATAGGGAATCCCGGCAATTCTTTTTCTACAGCCTTCAATACGTCGAACGCCAAAGGAGGAGGAACCATACGGCCAGTAGCAGGATCAATAGTACATTGTTCCGGAGTGAACTTGTAAGCACCGTGAGAAGTACCGATAGAGATAGCCAATGAATCGCAACCAGTACGGGTAGCAAAGTCTACTACTTCTTCAGGGTTAGTATAAGTATGGTGGTCAGAAGAAACTTCGTCTTCAACGCCAGCCAATACACCCAGCTCACCTTCTACAGTTACATCGAACTGATGAGCATATTCAACCACCTTCTTAGTCAAAGCCACGTTTTCTTCGTAAGGAAGGTGTGAACCGTCAATCATCACTGAAGAGAAACCAGAGTCTATACAGCTCTTGCAAGTTTCAAATGTATCACCATGGTCAAGGTGAAGAACGATTTCAGGCTTCTCGCAACCCAATTCCTTGGCATATTCCACAGCACCCTGAGCCATGTAACGCAGCAATGTAGCATTAGCATACTGACGGGCACCCTTAGATACTTGCAAGATAACCGGAGACTTTGTTTCTACAGCAGCCTTAATGATAGCCTGCATCTGTTCCATGTTATTGAAGTTGAATGCAGGGATTGCATATCCACCTTTGATAGCCTTTGCAAACATTTCTTTTGTGTTTACAAGACCTAAATCTTTGTAATTAACCATTTTGTTTAAATTTTATTGTTAGTGAATTAAAATTCTTCGCAAAAGTAATCATTATCCTTTAAAGTAAAGAACTTGACGGGAATAAAATATCCGGCTCATCCCATCAAATCCATTCAATTTCAAAGCTATTGGCTTCATTTAACAGATTATTGTAATCTCTATATTACAAACTCCTTGCATCAGGCGAAACCAATCATACTTTTGCCATTCATACTTCTATCAACAAAAAGCCGGAGAACATGTTTGCCCTCCAGCTTCCGTTTACACATTATTATTACAGCTATTTCTTCAGATAGATGATAGTCGGCAAATGGTCACTGTAACCGTTCAGCCAAGCCCCGCCCCCATGCGTACGCAAAGGAGCACCTTTGTATTTGCCATCCTGCTGAATCAGATAATCACGGATGAAAACTTCATTGTGGGTATAGCGTAATCCTTTCTTCGCCTTCAGCAACGGTTTTGAAATGACAATCTGGTCAAACAAGTTCCATTTGCCCCGATAAAGCAATGTCCCTACTCCCTTGTCTTCCAAAGTCACCCACCAAGGATTATAGAATTCGCCTTTCTTCACTTGCTTCGGATATTTGCGCGCTCCCAGCACCTCCATACTTTCGTCCATCGGGTCATCATTCATATCCCCCATCACGATGAGCTTCAGTTTCTTGTCGCTACGCATCAGAGAGTCCTTCAAGGCCTTTACTTGTCTGGCTGCATGCACACGCACTGGCGACTTTGCTCCACGGGAGGGCCAGTGGTTCACTATCACACAGACGCGCTCTCCCGCCAGTTGCCCGTCCACAATCAGGAAGCCGCGCGTCAAGTGCACCGTATCTCCCTCAAAAGGAGTGGAAAGCACCAACTTCGAGTGGGTAACGCTGAACTGCTTCGGGTCGTACAGCAAGGCACAGTCAATGCCCCGTCTATCCGGTCCTTCATAATGCACAAACTCATAATTGGAAATGGCAGGCTGCTTTACAAGATCCTCCAGCACCCGGCTGTTCTCCACTTCCGCCACTCCGATGAATGCCGGACCCTCCGGTACCAAATCACGCGAAAGAGAGCCCAGTACTTTAGAAAGGTTCTGTAGTTTGGATTCATACTTCTTCACCGTCCACCGATAGCTGCCATCTGGCAAGAATTCATTGTCGTTCTTACCGGCATCATGAACCGTATCGAATAAGTTTTCAAGATTATAGAACGCAACGCTATACAGTTTCCGTTCCGCATTTTGTGCTCCCAGCGTTGCCACGCACAGCCAGAAAGAGCATAAGACAAGTATTTTCCTCATAAATTCACAAATTATTAAGTACTGCAAAAGTCAGAAATAAAATGCGATAAACCTACTAAATAAAAATAAATCTGATTTTATTTTGCAGAATCTCCAACTTGCACTATCTTTGCGCTCTGAAAAGAAGACCATTACACTATTTATTACCAAAATAGTAACAGAATATAAATTTTTAAAAGAAAATATCAAAATGAAAAAAGGTATTCATCCCGAAAATTACCGTCCGGTAGTATTTAAAGATATGTCAAATGGTGATGTATTCTTGTCTCGTTCCACTTGCAATACGAAAGAGACTATCGAATTCGAAGGTGAAACTTATCCGCTGGTAAAGCTGGAAATCTCCAGCACTTCTCACCCGTTCTACACTGGTAAGTCCAAGCTGGTTGACACCGCCGGTCGTGTTGATAAGTTCATAAGCCGCTACGGTAACCGTAAGAAATAATCAGTTTCAAGCAGACTGAAAAAAGGGAGTCTTTCACTGAAAGGCTCCCTTTTTTGTTTCCACCTCCCACTGCAGGACCGATAAATAGGGAATCCCCTGTCACAGAATAGGGAAAAAAACGAGATTTCCTTCAATGCAGCCATGAATTATGTCAACAAGCGCTATAAGGAAACCGCCCAGCTGATGCGTATAAACAAGCAAGCCCAAGCCACCGGTATACTGAAGGAATACATCATCTTGCTTTCGGATTACGAAGGTCAAGGTATAGAAGGAGCAGAAAAGGAATGGACTGATAAAGAGATAGGTTGGGCAAACCGGACGCTGGACAGGATAAGCAGAATATAATAGAGAATGAAACAGGCTTCATTTTTTCAGACGGAAGAGCAAAAGAAGATATGTAATCATTCTATTTTCCGCCACGACAATTTTATCGGCTGTTTTTCAGCCGATAAAATAAAAATGCCCGCAAGAAAATATTTTTGTTTTAACATTCCGGTTTATAAAAACATGGTAGAAGAGTCTTC